>CBHXZU010000656.1:0-4004 GCA_966125105.1 uncultured Prosthecobacter sp. | reverse complement strand
GGGCGCCCGTCGCAGAGCGTCGAGGAACCCGGGCAGTACATGTCATAGTACAGTCCCTTCGAGTGCCCCATGTTCTTGAACGCGGAGAGATTCAGCAGCGCGTCGTTGTTGGTTAACGCCGCGGCGCTATACTTCGGTGAAGCATAGTCATAGCGAAAAGCGTTGGCCGCGTTCATGTCCCAGAGCTGGGTTAGCTCCAGCGTCTGGTCGACGCTGATGCGTGTCGGAACGCTCTGCGACACGTCGTGGATGATCGTGTAACCGCCGTAGCAGAACTGGTTGAACGACCGGCGGAACGAAGAGTTGAACTGGTTCAGCGGGCTCGTGAACGCGGTCTTTCCAAGCCCTGCGCCGGACGGCTCCGCGTTCGTCTTGTACGCGAGCGCGTCACCATCCGGGTTTTGATGCGAGATCACCCAGTCGATCACGTCAGGGTTTGCCACTTCGTCCGCGGTGTATGCCGAATGCCGATGGAACATCAGCATGTACGGCATCTTCTTGTCCTTCTTCCAGGAGATCGTGTTGTGCACGCTCATCGCATGCATCGGGAGGAGAGGCCCCACCTGCCCGTGGAGCACGGGGTAAGTTGCGTCGTCCGGGAGTAACCCAATGGTTCCAAGAGGAAGCTCGTCGAGGTATTCGTCGTGGGGGTCGATGTTATCGCCGTGACCGTAACTCAATTGAGGCACCAGGATCGCCGCGCTGAGCGCAGCGACTAGGTGGAATGGAGTTTTTCGGTAAATGCGCGACCGATGAGTACGCGCGGGATGCTTGTGTAGTTTGATCATTCCTTCGCTCTATTCGCCTGTTGGTTTTTGCGCTCCCACCTCGGGAGCGACGTTAACGCGCCAGTTATTTTGGCGCGGCTCGCCCTTAGCATCGACGATGCCAATGCGCGGATGAATTACGCTTCTCCTTCGTAAGATTCCTTCATGAAGCGTTCGCCCCATCGCCTCCACGATGCGACTGCGCGCGAAACGGTGCACAATTGTACACCGATTGGCGAAATGTGATCACCTTCGCGAGCGCAACTGCGCGAGCGAAGTTAAACCGTCGACGCCGACACTCCGATGCTACTCAAGCTATCGGCGGTGAAGGCCTCACGGATTGCTAACTACCATCGATACTCAACACCTCCGTAGAAACTGCGCCCGTCACCGGGAAAGAATTGCTGACTATCGATCCCGCGGGCGTTCGTGATTACGTTCGTGGTCGCGGCGTATTTTTCGTCGGTGAGGTTCTTCGCTTCGAAGAAGACGGAGAAGCCGCGCTTGCTGCGGTAGCCGACCTTCGCGCCGAGCAGGACGTAGGAGTCGGCTTCCAGCGTGTCCGCGAAATCGACACCGTAGCTCTTCGGCACCCACTCGACGTTGGGCCCGATGTAAAAACCACTCGGGTGCTCATAGACCAACTCGGCGCGGTAGTAGTGCTCGGGGATGCCCGCAAGGCGGTTGTCGCCGAAGACCGGGTCGCCATCGAAACGGAAATCGTTCCAGAGATAGACTTGGCGCAGGACAAGGCGGTCACCCGGCTTCTCTTCGCCGATGAATGTCTTTCCGCTCTTCGGATCAGTCGTGGTCGTGGACTCCTCCTTCGCGAAGATTCCTTTGAACAGTTCGATATCCAGCGAGGCCTCGATGCCTTGGTGGATCGTTTTGTCCGCGTTCGTCGTTTGCGAAACGCCGGGCGCGACTTCGAAGCCGAGCAACTCGTCCTCAATCCACGCGTAATAATACGCGAGATCCCACGCGAAGCGCCCGAAGCGTCCCCGGGTGCCGATCTCGATCGTCGTTGCGGTCTGCGCCTCGAGCTGCACCAATCCCCCGCCGGTCGCATTCACGAGTTCACCGAAGCTCGGCGGCTCGAATGAGCGGCTCACATTGAGGAACGCCTGCGCCTGGTCGGTGATCTCCCACAGCAGGCCGACTTTCGGTGAATAGCCCCACCAATCCTGCTCGTCGCTGTTGTTCGGATCGAGCGTGCTGACCGGGAAGTCGTCGCGGTTCTTTAGCTTCGCGTAACGGATCTGTCCGCCGAGCACGAGAGAGAGCTGCGACATCACCTGGAAGCGGTTCTGCAGGTAGACGTCGAAATTCGCCGCGGTCTGGTGACTGTCGGCAAATTTGTCTCCGCGATTGCCGAGGTTGTTGCGGTAGCGATTGTCCTCCACGACGCCCCACGTCGGCGAGATGCCGAGCGTGAAGTGATTCTTGTGCCCGAAGAGCTCGGCGGTGTTGTCGTAGCGGAGATCGACGCCGAAGTCGTTTGAGAGCTGGTCGATAAAGAACAGGATCGGGTGATCGAGATCTTTATGGGACCAGAAGGTGGACAACGAAACGCGGTGGTCGCCGACCTGGTAAGTCGTCTTGTTCGCCAGCCGGAAGAGCTCGAAGTCGCGGCGCCAGTTACTGCGCGCGACGTCGACCGGGACAAAGAACGGATTCCGCTGCGGTTCCTGCGGATTCTCCTCGAGCTGCGCCTTGGTGATCGCGCCGGGAAGTTCCGAGCGCGTATTCACGTAAGAGACGAAGAACCGCGTCTCCCATTCCGGCGAAATGCGGTAGCCTAGATTGGCGAAGAGCCGTTGCGCGCTTTGCTCCGCATGATCGCGGAAACCATCCTGCGAGCTGTGGCTCAGGCTCACGTAGTAATCGAGCGGCCCACGCACGCCCGCGGCAAAGAGCTGACCCTGGATGGTGTTGAAGCTGCCGAGCGTCAGCCGCGCGCCGAAGGGCCGGCTCGTGTAGCCGGTCTCCGAGACGAAGTTCACCGCGCCGCCGAGCGTCGTGGAGCCATACTCGAGCGCATTGGCACCGCGGAACACTTCCACGTATTGCGCGGCAAGCGGCTCGATCGCCTGGAAGTCGAATGCGCCGTCGCCGAGGTTCAGCGGAACGCCGTCCTGCAGCATCTTGATCCCGCGTCCGTGAAAGGTGCGCTGCAGACCCGAGCCGCGGATGGAAATGCGCGACTCTTCCGCGCCGAACCGAGGCTGCACATACACGCCCGGCGCGAAATCCAAGGCGTCTTTCAGCAGCGTGGCGCGGCCCCGCTTGTATTCTTCGGCCGGCACCACGGCGGTGCCGCCCGGTGTCTCGCTCAATTCAAGGCGGGCCTGCTCCACATTGGGCACCGTGAGCGACGGCTGATCCGGCTTCGCGGTGACCGTAATGGTCTCCAGCCTGGCCGGTTCGTTGGGCGCGGTTTGCGCGTAAGTGGGGAGAATGCCCGTCGTGAGCACGAGGCTTACCGGCAGAAGTCGAAAGGGTTTCATCAAATGAGTAAGTGGGATTGAAGTGGATTGGTCGGCAGCGGGCCGCGGAGCCACGGCGAGGCAAAGGCACGAAGAAGCGAATCGGGAACGGGATCGGGTGGTCGCCCGGCACGCAGGGCGCCGAGGTCTATGAACGTGGCTCACCAGAGCTCGAGTTACGCTTCTCAGGCGCGCTCGACGCTCCGGCGTGCCGGGCATGTGCCGTTAGAAAGGCGGCAACAATGATCACCCGTCACGCGCGACGGCGCGCTCCTGCGCTACCAGGCAGGAAGCATCCCCGAGCAAGCAACTCGCAATAGCCGGAGGCTATTCACAAAAGACCAAAGACTCTTTTACGAGCAGGGCACGGCGCGCCGTTTAAAACTGGATCAAGCCAGTTTGGGCGGCGGCAACGGCGGGGCATCCACACGCGGACACACGAGTCTCACGCGCTCACAAAAAATCATCGCCTCCGAGGTGGGCATCGGCACCGCGAGCGCCGCGGGTCGCAAATAACTCACTTTGGCCAAAGCCTCCAGCAGCAGCGCCGAATCGTTCTCCTTCTCCCGCTGCTGCGCTTCCTCCACCGCCTGGCACAAGGCGCACGGATGATCGCCGTCAAAGGTCGTGGCCACCGCCTCTGAAACCGTCGTCGCCTGCGCCCGGCTCACCAGCATCCCCGTCCAAGCAAAGGCCTGCAACGCGCACCAGTGCGCGCCGCTGACATACAGCGCGCAAACGACTGCGAGAA
>CBHXZU010000655.1:0-4008 GCA_966125105.1 uncultured Prosthecobacter sp. | reverse complement strand
GAGATCACTCCAGCAAGGATGAATACTGGTCGGGACGTGTTCATGGATCGGCAATTTAGGGTAAGCAGTTTCTTAGCCCTGAAGGTAGAGAAATCAACCCCTGAACTAGGTTGGTAACGGCAAATCAGACATTTGTCATTCAAGGGGTTGGGCCGACGAGCGGTCTTGCGGAAGTCTTACGTATGCAGGGGTTCACGGCGGCTAAGTGTTCGGCCGCCGGATTTTCCTCTGGAAAACGTTCTGCCGACACCGATCCGACGTGATTCTCGAGTCACACAGTTCGGATCCAAAGTTTTGGGGAAACCTCGCCATTTCGCGCGCGCCCAAATGCCTTTCAAAAAAACGCAAGTTGTCGCCGAAAACCTCTCTCAACCGCCGCCGCAGAGGCAAATCCTCACATTCTTGCGAGTCATTTCTCTCGTTCTCGCGAGATCTGCGCGCGGCTTGGTTGAATGTTTCCGCTCCGCGCGAGCGCTTCCGCCAATCGACTTCCCGCCGAAAACCTGCTTTTGTGCGCCGCGCCTCTTCTGAATGAGCAAAGATCTCTCGCCTCCAGCGCCGTCGACGGAAACGGAAATTAAACCCGCTACGTTCCAGCAGGACGATGTCCAGGCCATCCAGTATTTCAAGGACGCCTACGGAATGCTGCGGCATCAGATCGGGAAGGTGATCGTCGGTCAGGATAATGTGATCGATGAACTCCTGATCAGCATCTTCACCCGGTCGCATGCACTGCTGGTCGGCGTTCCTGGCCTGGCGAAGACGCTGCTCATTTCGACCCTGGCGCAGGCGCTGAATCTCCAGTTCAAGCGCATCCAGTTTACGCCGGACCTGATGCCGAGCGATATTACCGGGACCGAGGTGATCTACCAGGATCCTGAGACGGGCTCCCGCGAGTTCAAGTTTCTGCCGGGACCGATCTTTGCGAACGTGATCCTCGCCGACGAAATCAACCGCACCCCGCCGAAGACGCAGGCAGCGATGCTCGAGGCGATGCAGGAACGGAAAGTCACCGTCGGCGGCACCGATCACAAGCTGCCCGACCCATTTTTCGTCCTGGCGACTCAAAACCCCGTCGAGCAGGAGGGCACGTATCCATTGCCCGAAGCGCAGCTCGATCGCTTTATGTTCATGATCTTCGTGGACTACCCGAGCGCCGAGGAGGAACTGGAAATCATGCGCCGGGGAACGAGCGGCAAGACGGTGACGCCCCGGCAGGTGCTCGGGCTCGATCACATTCAATACCTGCAAGGGACGGTGCGCCGCATGCCGGTGGCCGATCATGTCCTTCAGTATGCCCAAAAGATCGTGGCCGCGACGCGGGCGAAGAGTTCGCAGGGTCTGGACCTTTGCAAGAAGTGGCTGGCGTGGGGCGCTGGTCCCCGCGCTTCGCTCAACCTGATCCTGGCGGCCAAGGCGCGGGCGATTCTACGGGGCGAAATCTACGTGAGTTGCGATGACATCGCTGATGTGGCCCCGAGCATCCTCCGCCACCGGCTGATCCCGAACTTCGCGGCGCAATCGGAGGGGGTCACGAGCGATGATATCACGCGGATGATCTTGGAGCGCATTCCGAAGGACGAGTGAGCCTGAAACCGGTTCAAGCTTTCCCGAGAGTCTGTCCAAAGACGAACTTGGCCTTTGGTGCCATAAAACGCCGGGAGGAAGAAGGCGGGATTCCCGCGAGGGCGCGTCAAGCACGCTTGCGCCGTAGCACGGCTCGCAGAGCGGCACGAGCGTTCCATTCACCCCGGCTGATTCTCCCCGGGTTTGCCCTTCGGTATCTCTGGGTTTTCCTTTGAGCCGAGTTCACCCGGCGAAATCGGCGCGATTGATTTGACAGCGGCGCTGTCCCCGGAAACCAAATCTGGATTCAGCAGGCAGCTTATGGAAATCAAAAGAGCAGGTTCGCATTCCTCGAAGAAAGGGCCGGAAGATTGGTTTACCGGATCCACACGGATCGATCCCTTGTTCGAAGCCAAAGCGCCCGCGCGCGCTCACGGGGCGAGCGTGACATTCGAGCCCGGCTCGCGCACGGCGTGGCATACCCACCCGCTCGGGCAAACGCTCATCATCACCTCCGGTGCTGGCTGGGTGCAGCGCGAAGGCGGGCCGGTCGAAGAAGTTTGCCCGGGCGACGTCGTTTGGTTTCCTCCTGATGAAAAACACTGGCATGGCGCGACTCCCACGACAGGGATGACGCACATCGCCATCCAGGAAGCCCTCGACGGGAAGGTTGTGGAGTGGTTGGAAAAGGTGACGGACGAGGACTATCGGAAGTAGCGCGCGCCGTTGAAGTGGAAGGCCGACGCCACGGAGTTACACCCAGCCCGGCATTCGCCGGCGGGCGACACATACTTTGTTACCGGATGAAAAACTTCGCGGAGTGAGCAACGTCTCCGATTGTGATCTTCACGGGGACCGATTGGGTTGAATCGATCGTGCCGTGACGCAGAGCGCCGGCTTTCTTCAATGCTTCCTGCAAGGACGCGCCTTTCAGGCGGACGACGAACTGCATCTGCTCTCCATAGACGAAACCGAAGCGGTCGGCGTTGCTGGCTTGAAAAGTTCCTTCCGCGTTGGCCGCGCGCGCGTTTTCGTCGAGTTGGAATTGCGCCGTGCTTTCGCCGACTTCCACCCGGGCGAGTTGGCTGGATGCCCGGAAGGCGGCTGGGACCATCACGATTCCGCGCAGGCGGAGTTCCTTTGCGGCGTCCGCATCGCCGTCCCATTCGGCGCGGTCGATCCGCAGCGATTGCTCTGCTAATTTTAAGCCGAAGAACGCAGATTCCGGCGCGCGGCTTGCGCCGACAGCGTTCTTTGGATGGACCACGACCCGCGCGAACATTCCTTCCTGCATATGCTCGGCAACGTGGCAGTGATAAAGCCACGAGCCGGGATTGTCCGCCACCATGTCGGCGACTTTCATCGTCGCGGGCAAAAGCTCCACCACGTCCGCGCGACGCCGCCCTTCCTCAATGACGCGCAGTCCATGCCAGTGCGCGGTATGGATGTCATTCTCATCGCCGAGGCCGAAGAGATACCAGCGCACGCGCTCGCCCTCATTCATCTCCAGGCCGGGGAGGTTGCCAAAGAGCGAGCCATTGATCGTGTAGCGGAAGCCAAGCTCACGTTCGGCCTGGAGATCGGCCAGGCTTTTCTCCGGTTCCTCGCCGGCTGCTGCTGCTTCCGCGGCTTCCTCGTCGTAGCCACTTTCGTTGAAGATCATGAACAGGGAGGCCATCTCACGGTCGACATCCTTTGGCGTGCCATCGGGGCGCGCGCGCTGCGGATCGGTCACGATGATGCTGCCGATCAACCCGAGATTTGCCTCGGCGTCGCCGTGCACGTGGCTGTGATAGAGCCAGCATTTCGAACTCGGCTCACTGGGCAGCGGACCGGACTGCTCATCGAGGTGCCACACATAGGTGAATCGGGCGCCTGGTCCCACGGCAGCGCCCAGACCGGGCCGCAGTCGGTCATGGGAGCCTTCGCTGTCTTTGTCGTATTTCACGCCATGCGGATGCATCGAGAGCGGCAACTCGGTGCGGTTGAGAAAAGTAACCGCCAGTGTTTCTCCCGTGATTCCGCGCAATACCGGCCCGAGCAATCCAAGGCTCGGAGTAGGCAGCACTTTGGCGGTGAAGGTGGCGTCGGCGTATTGAAAATATCGCAGCTTCATCGCGGTGTGCTTCGCCGCGAGTTGCGGAGGCAGCGGCTTGCCGCAAACTGGATCGCGATTCTCCGGCAAGAAGTCCCAGGCATCTTCTTCCGCGGCGATGTAGTAGTGCCTCGTCTTGGCACGATCGGGCGGCTGGCCGAAAATCTTTCCGCCGACGTCGCCCATTTCCTTGGTCACCGTGGGAGCGACGGGATTGGCCTGAACGGCCTGCGCGAACGCTTGCAACGCCTCGTCTCCCGCAGGCTCCGGCACTGCAGCCCGGAGCGCCAATGCAGCCGCTGCCACGCTAAGCGCGGAAACGAGTGATGGTGCGCGCAATGGATTTC
>CBHXZU010000654.1:0-4028 GCA_966125105.1 uncultured Prosthecobacter sp. | reverse complement strand
CCGGAATGGGAGTCATCACGCCCGTGGGCAATGACCTGCAAACATTTTGGACCAACCTGGTTAACGGGGTTAGCGGCATCGGTCCGATCACTCATTTCGACGTTTCGACCTTCGACTGCCGCATTGCCGGTGAAGTGCGCAACTTTGAGGCGGTGAACTATTTCAAGGATAAGAAGGGTCCAAAGCGGAGTGACCGTTTCGTTCATCTGGCCGTCGGCGCCGCAAAGCTCGCCATGGAAGATGCGGGATTCACGGCAGGCGCCGGAGTCCCTGAGCCCGAGCGTTTCGGCTGCATCGTCGGCAGCGGAATCGGCGGCCTGAAAACGACCGAAGATCAGCACACGAATTACATGGCCAAGGGCGCGGGCCGCATCTCGCCCTTCATGATCCCGATGCTCATCAGCAACATGGCGAGCGGCATCGTTTCCATGGAGTGGGGCCTGCAGGGGCCAAACTACGCGCCAGTCAGCGCCTGCGCCACCAGCGCCCATTCCGTGGGTGAAGCCTGGCGCCTCATTCGCGAAGGCGACGCCGATCTCTTCGTCGCCGGCGGCAGCGAATCGGCCATCGTGCCCCTCGGCATTGGCGGTTTTGCCGCAATGAAGGCACTGAGCACGCGGAATGACGACCCGACTCGCGCCAGCCGTCCGTGGGACAAGGACCGCGACGGTTTCGTCATGGGCGAAGGCGCCGGCATCATCGTGCTGGAGGAACTCGAGCACGCGAAGAAGCGCGGCGCGAAGATCTACGGTGAAGTCGTCGGCTACGGCATGACCGCCGACGCCTACCACATGAGCGCGCCTCTTCCGAATCACGAGCAGGCCCAGCGCTCCATGCGCATCGCTTTGCAAAAGGCGGGGCTGAATGCGTCGGACGTGGATTATATCAACGCCCACGGCACCTCGACCCCGGTGGGCGACGTTGCCGAAGTGCGCGCCGTCAAAGCGGTCCTCGGCGAAAAGGCCAAGAGCACACCAGTCAGCTCCACGAAGAGCATGACCGGGCATCTTCTCGGCGCCGCTGGCGTGGTGGAGACGGTCGTCTGCCTCAAGGCCATCGAGACCGGCGTCGTCCCGCCGACAATCAATCTCGAAAACCCCGACGAAGAGTGCGACCTGGACTTCGTCCCGAATGTCGCCCGCGAGGTGAAACCCAAGATCGCGCTGAACAACAGCTTCGGTTTCGGCGGCCACAATGTGACCCTGGCCGTTCGCGCGTTCGAAGGCTAAGCGCGGAGTGGCGCAAAAGAGCGCGGCTCTCCGACCCGAGTCGAAAACAACCGGCTAAGCCGCGCGCATCGTGGCATCGCCTTCCAAGGCTGCGCGGGAGGGAGCTTCGGTGCGGAGCTTTCGATGGTGCATGCGTGCTTTTACCGCAACGCGAATCGCCCGCGCCGTCGATCCCCCCAACACAGCTTGGGAAGGCTAGACTATGCCACAAGGTTGGCGGCTCCGCCGATGTATTGGTGGCCAGCCGCTTCCCTGCTGAGCTCTACTTCCCCTCCGAATCCCCCGCGTTGGTATATTCCACCAATCCGGCGTCGATGTATTGCCCACCCCCATTCTGGTGGCAGTGAATCGCCAGCACATTCTTCCCCGGCACGAGCGCTCGCGCGGCTTCGGGCGAAACCGGAACCTCGACGTATCCCATCGTCCACCGCGGCAGACGCGCCGTTGGCACTCCATTCAGAAAAACTTCCGCGTCCTCGTCATGGTGCACGCGCAGCACCAGCGAAGTGGCGTTGGCGTTCTCCGCGGGCGCAGTGAACTCCCGGCGCAGCCAGATGTCCCCGGTGTTCCATTCAGTCCGGACAATCGCTCCCGGCGTTCCACGGGTGCCAAATCCTCCGGCACTCTGCTTCCATTGCGAATCATCGAACTCAGGACGTTGCCACCCTTCCGACGCAGGCTGTTGAAGCACATATCGCCATGACACCGGGCCGCGTTCGGCAGTTTCCGCGACGATACGAGATTGCAAGGGAGTCGGGTCCACCTGTTCGAGCGCAAGGCGATCAATCACTCCGCTATCGAACCCGACTATGTAAAGCTCTCCATCGCGGTCCTGCATAAAGGAAGCGACTCGGCTCGGCGCCCGGCCGATCTCGATGACCTTTTCGGGTTTCCGGTCTGTCTGCCGCAGAGCCCAAATGCGGCGCGATTCGTAGTCGGCGAAGATATACCAGCCCTTGAGCGCGGGCGCGCGATCCCCGTGGTAGACGTATCCGCCAGTGACCGAAACCCCGATGCGGTGAGGATAGCTGAACACGGGCGCGGTGAACGTCTCGCCGGATTTGCGATACCGCTCGGAGAACCGGCGATCGCCTTCAATGACGTTCCAGCCGTGATTCTCTCCGGGGCGAACAATCGACACCTCCTCGATCTCGTTTTGCCCGACATCGCCAAGCCACAAGTCCTTCGTGACTGAGTCGAAGGTAAATCGCCACGGCTCACGGAATCCGTAAGCCCAGATTTCCGGTCGCGCGCCGGAGCGATCCCGCAGCGGATTATCGGCGGGAATCGCATACGGGCGTCCATCGTCCGCGCGATCGACATCGATGCGCAGCAGTTTCCCCTGCAAGGTCGCAAGGTCCTGCCCGTGTCCTTGCGGATCATTCTGCGGACCAGTATCGCCCATGCCGATGTAGAGGAACCCATCCGATCCGAAAGTCAGGCAGCCACCCACGTGATCCTGCGTGCTCGCCGGGATCTCCAGCAGAAGTCGCGACGGCTCGCCTGAGTCAATCTTCAAGTCTTCCGCAAACTTCCGCTCTACCACTTGCGTCGTGATGCGCCCGTTCCGTTCGACTTGGTAATTGAGGTAATACTTCCGATTGCTGGCGAACCGCGGGTGAAACGCCACCCCGAGCAATCCGCACGCAGGCCCGCGCCGGATGGTCGCCTGAAGATCGAGGAAAGGCGTCTTCGTGTCGGAACTCTTGTCGACAAGCCAGCCCCGACCTTCTTGCTCGAGCACGATGTAGTAACCGGGACGCTCTGGGATTTCCTCAGCCCACAGTGGATGCTTAAATTGCATCCGTTCACCGAAGAACCGCTCGAAACGCACTCCGCGACGGGCGCGCGGAATTTCCGCAGCTCCGACTTCACCCGCGCGGCGAAGGCTCTGGAGGTAGGAAGCAAGATCGGCAAACTCCTGGAGCGACAAGCTCGCGTGCAGCCCCTCCGGCATCAGCGACATCGGGAGGGCTCGTTGCTCCGCGATGTCGTTCGTCGGCACACGAACGGGCTTTGAGTCGGCGCCCACGATCTCCACGAACTCCGGTGTGGATTGCTTGATCACACCGACCACATCCCCGCCCGATTTCCGCTCGATCGTCGTCGTGCCGTAGCCGACCGCGATCGTGGAAGAGGGCTCGAGAATGGAACGAATCAGTTCACGCCGCGGAAACTTGTCCCCAATTCCCGAGAGATCTGGACCTGCGCGGCCGCCGCTTCCGTCCACAGTGTGGCAAAGCGTGCAGGTCGAGCGGGCAGGGTTGGAAAAAATCGCGCGGCCGCTGGCGACGTCTCCTTCACGCTCGAGCGCGTAGCTTTCGTAGGCTGCTCTATCGGCGGGCGTCGCTGCGGTGTTTTGCCCGCGAGCATTTGCGCAACCCGACGCCGCAACGAATGCAGCCACGACGGGCATCCAGAGGGCATTGCGCTTCGCGAGTGCCAGGGAGCTTTGCATTGCCCAATTCGGCTACGCGGAAATCAGAATGGCGAGTCTGATGTCGCGTTGCGCGTGCTCAAGCGCGCATATATTGCGCCGCGCCCCGGATGCCGAAATGCGCCCAATTCCAGGCAGCGCAATTCCGGCCGCCCGCCCGCAAACCTGAGAAAAATAGCGGTTCTGCGGCCGATGCGACCCTGATGATCCGCTGCTGAAGGTGCTCCGAAACGCTCCTTCGCCGCGTTGTTCTTCGATAGGAAGTGGTGGACTCGTGGCGTGAGCCGCTCACCGGCGCTTCCGCTCCGGACGCAACCTTAGTTGTCGGAAATGTGGTTTTGTTGTTCCTGTGTTCGCGCGGT
>CBHXZU010000653.1:0-4039 GCA_966125105.1 uncultured Prosthecobacter sp. | reverse complement strand
ATCGACGTTTCGTTGCCGTCGCCCAAGATCGTGTTGTTGGAAGCCGCATTCCTGGCGCCGGCGACCAGGTTGCTCGCGACCCAGTCGCCGCTTACTTTGACGAGGCCGATTTGGGCGTCGCCATTCACCGCGGACAAATCCGTTTGGTATCCGGCGAGGACGCGCGCGAACGACACCGTGCCACCGACCGTGAGCTTGCCCAGGGCGAGGTCTGTCCCGGGCTGCGGCGCGGACTGTCCGCGGGCGACGATGTAGACCGGGGATAAGTTCGTGGGGGAGCCGTCGCCGATGTTTCCCGCGATGTCGCCCTTGACCGTGAGCGATCCTAGGTCATGCGCGGCGCGGATGCTGGCGTTTTCGCTCAAGGAGCCGCTGCTGGTATCGATTCCGGAGAGGATCGAGCCGCCCACGGTGACGGCGTTGATGCGGCCGCCAGTGCTCACAATGAAGCCTGTGCGGCTGAGGGAATCGGTGCCGGTGATGCTGCCGCCAATGAGGTCGTGGCCGATCTTCACCGTGCCCACATCGCCGTCCGCGACGATTTCGCCGGTATCGTCGGCCGAACCGCCGATGACGGAGCCGCCGATCGTCAGGGCGGCCAGCTTCCCCATGCTCTGGATCAGGCCAGACCCGGTCTCGGTACCGCCGACGACATTGCCGGCGATCTTGACCGTGCCCATATCCAGCGCGCTGAAGAGGAATCCGCTGCCCGGGCCGGCCCCGCCCACGAGCGAACCGCCGATGCTCACGCTGAGGAGATTGCCCTGGGCCATGATCGCGCCAGAAAGAGGCGCCGTGTTGCCGCGGGCATCCCCTCCACGCACGTCGCCACCGATTTTCACCACGCGAATGTCGCTGCTGCAGAAGATCACGCCGCTGTGCTGTTCGAGATTCACGGGGGGAACGGCCAGGGCATTGCCCCCGATCAAGGAGCCGCCAATCGTGATGGTGCCGATGCCTCCGTTGTGGCCGAGGACGGCGATGGAGACGCCCTTCACATCCTGCGCCACCTTGAGCGAGCCGAGTCCGCCCAGGATCGTGCTCACGAAGTAGCTGGCGCCGGACGGATCGTAACCGGTGTCCGTGGCCTGGGTCTCCATGTCGTAAAGGCCCATGCTGCGAACGGTGAGCGATTTGATCGCGAGGATTCCCGGCGTGTTGCTGCCGGCGTCGATTTTCTCGAGATCTCCTTTGATGACGATGGTGCCGAAGTCGTTTGTGCCTCCAAAAATTGCGCCGACATTCGCGAGACCGTCGCCACCCGGCGCCCTCACGACGCTGAAGGTGATGTTTGCGTGATTGAACCGCGGCGCCGTGAGATCAAGGAAGCGCAATTGTCCGCTGCCGTCCCCGAGCGGGCCGGCCTCGACCCGCAAAGTGCCGCCCGGGTTTGCATCGTCGAGTTCCCCAACGGAGATTTTTACCGTCACGTGGTCGCCGTCGATGTCGTCGTAAAAAGCACTGTGGCGATCGGGGGAGAGGTGAAAGGCGCCGAGTGCTGGGGCAATGCGAGATTCGAGAGGCTCTAGCATAGGCGTGGAGCTTCGCAGGAGCGCGGAGGAGGACGAGGCCAAACCTCGCGGGTTGGAAGATGTCGCCGCTGGCTTGGAAGGGTTCGTTGAGGATCTTGTCCTGATGTTGAGCGCCGCCGTTAGAGAGCGGAAGGCGCTCCGCTCGGGCGATCCCTCCCTCGCAAGCTGGGAAACTCGCGCTACAAATATTGTGCTGCGCGCTGTGTTTTTCCATGGCCGACGGGACGTCAGCGCTCCCAGATCCGCCAGAATCGGCCTTGCGCAGGCCTTGATCTTGCCGTGCAATCGGCACGCTCGTTGCTAAAGCGCAGGCATGCACAGCCGCTTCCCAGAGCCAGAGGAAACATACGAACTACGCGAGCTCGAGCGGGAGCTCGCTTACGAATGCGCGGTCGCGGATCTGAACGCCTTGTGTGGCGTGCAGGACGATCCTGATTTTCCGGGGGCCGAGTGGATTGACCTTAGTGTGGTGACGATGGGCTGCTGCGGAGCGGAAGTGGAGCGATCCGCCCGATATCTCGAACTGCGCGGCCTCTTGGCTCGGCATCCCCTGCACGGTCATTTGGTCCAGGTGCTCGATTTCCCGGCGAGCGATAATTGATGCGTGGTTGCGCTGCGGCGTAGCCGGGCGGTGAGTCGAGAGTGCGGGTGAGTTCAAACGGGCGGTCTTCATCACGGCGGATTTTGGGTCGGCGCGGGTGGAGGTATCCCATGAATTTATAGAACGCATGCGCGGAGTCAGGGCGAGAAAAGTTCGGTGCCGAATGAGCGACGAGAGACCAGCGCTTCAGCGAGCCTAAGCGCGTGAAAACGAAACCTAACTGCTTGCAGAAGGACATAAGAAGCCCACCATCGCCGCCGCGCGAAACCATCTATTCCTATGAAATCACTCCTGCAGAATACCATTGGAATCCTCACGCTAGGCATCGCCGCTGCGCTTCCAGCGCGGGCCGGTGTGACGCTTCAATATCTCGGCACGTATGCGCAGCCGGCAGGCACGACCAACGGTGGCTTTAACGTCGCTGCGGCGGAAATCGCTGCGCACCACGCCGGCTCGCAGCGGCTGTTTGTGGTCAACGCCCAAGCCAATAATGTGGACGTGATCGACATCTCTAATCCCGCGGCGCCTGTCCTCGTGAGCACCATCAGCGGCACTGCCTTTGGGGGCGCGGCCAATAGCGTCGCGGTCAGCGGCAACGTCGTGGGCGTGGCGATCGAGGCCACGATCAAACAAGACCCAGGCAAGGTGTTGTTCCTCGATGCCAATTCGCTGGCTGTCCTTTCGTCGGTGCAGGTCGGGGCGTTGCCGGACATGATCACTTTCACTCCAGACGGGAAGTACGCGCTGACGGCGAATGAGGGTGAGCCGAACGCCGACTACACGGTGGATCCGGAGGGCTCCGTCAGCATCATCGATATGAGCGGCGGTGCGGCGGCATTGACGCAAGCCCAGGTGAAGACGGCCACATTTACCGACTTCAATGATATCAATCGAAAGAGCGCGAAGCCTTTTGAGCACGAAAAGATTCGAATCTTCGGCCCCAACGCGACGGTGGCCCAGGATGTGGAGCCGGAGTACATCGCAGTCTCTGCGGATTCGAAAACGGCTTGGGTCACGCTCCAGGAGGCGAACGCGATCGCAGTCGTCGATATTTCCTCGGCGAAGGTGAAGCAAGTGCGGGGGCTTGGCGCCAAAAATCACGCGCTGGCGAATAATGGGTTTGGCTCCAGCAACGCGTTCGATCCCAACAACGATGGCACGATCGCAATTGGGAATTGGCCGGTGAAGGGCTTGTATATGCCGGACGGCATCGCGGCGTTTCAGGCAGGTGGAGAAACCTACCTGCTCCTCGCCAATGAAGGAGATGCGCGCGAGTACTTGGGCACGCCGGGATTTAGGGAAGAGTTCGCCGTCGGCACGTTGCAACTGGATCCTGTCGCATTTCCTAATGGCGCTGCGCTAAAGGCCAACTCCGCCCTGGGGCGGTTGCGCGTCACCACGGCGCAGGGCGACACCGATGGCGATGGTGATTTCGACGAACTGTATTCGTTCGGCGCACGGTCATTTTCGGTCCGTGGCGTGAATGGACAATTGCTCTGGGACAGTGGTGACCAATTCGAGCAGATCACCGCGGCGGCGTACCCGGCGAACTTCAATGCGTCGCATGACAGCAACACGCTGGATGCGCGCAGTCGGAGCAAAGGACCAGAGCCCGAGGGAGTGACGGTCGGGTCCGCTTACGGGCGCACGTATGCGTTTGTCGGCCTGGAGAGGATCGGCGGAGTGATGATCTACGACCTCACCAATCCAGTTTCGCCGCAATTCGTGGAATATACGAACCGGCGAAACTTTTCTGTCTCACCCAGCGCAGCGACGAATCCCGCGTCGGGGGACTTGGGCCCCGAAGGCATTCTCTTCATCAAGGCGGAGAACAGCCCCACCGGAAGCCCGCTGCTGGTGCTCTCGAATGAAGTGAGCGGGACGACCAGTATCTTCCAAGTGAACG
>CBHXZU010000652.1:0-4075 GCA_966125105.1 uncultured Prosthecobacter sp. | reverse complement strand
GCCGGAAGAATGCGTTCATCACGCGGCAGATGCCGGAGCTGAAGATGGGGATCGATCTCACGGTGACGGCGAACAAGCAGAAGTTTGCCAAGGCGATCTTCGGCATCACGCAGGTGATGGAGGGCACGCAGTTTTACGCGCTCTTCGCCATGATCCTCTCGCTGCACCGACAGAACAAGATGACGGGAATCGGGCAGATGTTCCAATACACGCTGCGCGACGAGTCGAACCACATCGAGCTGGGCCGTTACATTCTCACGCAGCTGATCGCGGAGAACCCGGACATTTGGACACAGGAGTTCCGGGCGGAGCTGATCGCTTTCATGAAGGAGGGCGTGGAGCTGGAGAAGGAGTTTGTGCGCGACTGCTTGCCGGAGGACGGCGTGGGGATGACGCAGGCGGACTTCCTCACGTATGTGGACTTCAACGCGGACCGGCGTCTGACGGGCCTCGGGCTGGCGCCGATTTCGACGGTGAAATCGAATCCGTTCCCGTGGCTTGATGAGGTGATCTTCCTGCGCAAGGAGAAGAACTTCTTCGAGACCCGCGTGACCGAATACCAGACCAGCGGCAGCCTCAAGAACACGGCGGAGGACGACCTGATCTAATGGGCATCCACGCCGATACCTGGATCCGCCGCATGGCGCTCGAGCATAAGATGATCGAGCCTTTTGAGGACAAACTCGTGCGCCGCAATGGGGGCGACACGCCGGTCATCAGCTATGGCCTTTCGAGCTACGGCTACGATCTGCGCGTGGCGGATGAGTTTAAGGTCTTCACCAACGTCTACAACGCGGTGGTCGATCCGAAAGCATTCGACGACAAATCGTTCGTGGACATCCAGGCGGAGTCCTGCCTCGTGCCGCCGAACTCGTTCGCGCTGGCGCGGAGCGTGGAATACTTCCGCATCCCGCGCGATGTGCTGACGCTTTGCGTGGGCAAGAGCACTTACGCGCGCTGCGGCATCATCGTCAACGTGACGCCGTTCGAGCCCGAATGGGAGGGCCACGTAACGCTGGAGATTTCCAACACCACTCCCCTCCCCGCGCGCATTTACGCCGGTGAGGGATTGGCCCAGGTGCTTTTCCTCGCGGCCAACGAGCCGTGCGAAACGAGCTACCGCGACCGCGGCGGCAAATATCAGTCGCAGACGGGCATCACGATTCCGCGAGCGTAGAGCATCTCCAATGATGCGAGCCGGTTGAAAAAGTGGGTCATCCTGAGGGAGCTTCAAGCGACTGAAGGACCCCGAGCCATTCAAAAAAACGCGCCTTAGTTTAAGTGAATTTCGAGCCCGCCAACCCACTCCCACCAAAACCCATGAACACCGCCTTCCAATTGCAAAACGATCTGCCGATCACCACTGCGAACGAGTTCCCGCAAGTCATCCGTCGCGACTTGCCGGGTGATAACTCCGGCAAACCCCGCGTCGTGCCGTGGCTCGGACACAAGATCGCCAAGGCGGTCGCAGCCGCTTGCTTTGCGGAAGGACAAGAGGAGCAAATCGGAGTGCAGGTTCAGCACGAGATCGAGAACCGTCTGCGCCGCGAGCGCCCGAGCTTCGTGCATATCGAGCATCTCCAGGATTTGGTGGAGGAGACGCTCATCGAGCTTGGCCATCCGCGCGTCGCTCTCGCTTACGCCAAATACCGCGTGCGCCGTGCCGCCGAGCGCGAATTGGAATTGGCGCCGCCGCCGGACGATTCGGGCGAGCAACTCGAACTAGCCGCCCGCGAGCAATTCACCGACATCCGCGCGCGGATTTCCTTCGCGAAGATCGGGCTGAATCTCACGCTGCCCGACGACGAGCTCGTCGCCCGCCTCCTGCGCAGCACTTCACTTCACCTCACGCCGGAAGAGCGTCGCGACACGATCGTGCTGAATGCGAAGTCGCTGCTCGATGCCGACGCCGACGCGCGCTTCTTCTCCGCCCGCATCCTGCTGAGCTATATCTACGAGGAGACGCTCCCGTGGAAGATCACCGACGGGCCGCAGGCGCTGAAAGAAGCGCACCGCCGCGCGTTCCTCGATTACATTCCGCATGGAATCAAACTGCGCCGCATCGATCCGCGCCTTGCGGAGTTCGATTTGAAGAAGGTGGCCGCTGCGCTGGATCCGTTCGCGGATCTGCAGTTCGACTTTCTCGGCATCCAGACGCTTTACGATCGCTACCTCATCCACACCGCGGACCCGGTGACAAACCGCAAGCGCCGCCTCGAAGCGCCGCAGATCTTCTGGCTGCGGGTGGCCATGGGTCTCTCCATCCTGGAGAAGGATCGGGAAGCCCGTGCGGTCGCGTTTTACAGCGTCTACAAATCGCGCCGCGCTTGTTCGTCGACTCCGACGCTCTTCAACGCGGGCACGCTGCACCCGCAGCTCTCGAGTTGCTACCTGCTCTACTGCGGCGACTCGATTGAGGAGATCACCGAGACGTGGCGTCGCTTCTCCCATCTCTCGAAATGGGCGGGCGGGCTCGGCTGCTCGTGGACGGCGATCCGCGCAGCGGGCGCGCACATTCACGGCACGAATGGCGAGAGCAGTGGCGTCATCCCGTTCCTCAAGGTTTCCAACGACATCGCGATCGCGGTGAACCAGGGCGGCAAACGCCCGGGCGCGCTGTGCTCGTATCTCGAGCTCTGGCACGCGGACATCGAGGACTTTCTCGATCTGCGCAAGGAGACCGGCGACGACCGCCGCCGCGCGCACAACATGAACACGGCGCTGTGGATTCCCGATCTGTTCATGAAGCGCCTCAAGGCGATTTCGGACGGCCAACTTTCGAAGGACGCCGCGTGGACGCTCTTCCGCACGAACGACGTTCCGGATCTCCCGGAACTCAGCGGCCTGGCGTTTGAGAAACGTTACGAGGAATGCGAGCAGCTGGTTGCCGATGGCAAGCTATGGGGCCGCAAGGTGCGGATCCTCGCGCTTTGGAAGCGTATGCTCGAGATGCTCTTCGAGACGGGGCATCCGTGGATGACCTTCAAGGACCCGTGCAACGTGCGGAATCCGCAGGACCACACCGGGGTCATTCACAATTCGAACCTTTGCACGGAGATCACGCTCAACACGAGCAGCGACGAAGTTGCCGTCTGCAACCTCGCATCGATCAACCTGGCCGCGCACCTCCGCGACGACGGATCGCTCGATCATGACAAGCTTCGCGGCACCATCACCGTGCTGATGCGGATGCTCGACAACGTCATCGACATCAACTTTTACCCCGTCGAAGCCGCCGCCCGCGCCAACCTGCGTCATCGTCCCGTCGGCTTGGGCGTGATGGGCATGCAGGACGCGCTTTACGACAAAGGCATTGCGTTCGATTCGCCGGAAGCAGTCGCCTTCAACGACGAAGCGCTCGAGGCGATTGCCTACTACGCTTACAACGCGAGCAGCGATCTCGCTGAGGAGCGGGGACGCTACGTGACCTACGAAGGCTCGAAGTGGGATCGCGGCCTGCTCCCGCTCGACACGCTCAATCAACTGGAGAAAGAGCGCGGCGTTCCGGTGATCGTCGATCGCTCGTCACGCCTCGATTGGGATTCGCTCCGGAAGAAGATCGCGGAACAGGGCATGCGGAACTCGAATTGCCTCGCCATCGCGCCGACCGCGACGATTTCCAACATCCTCGGCTGCACGCCGTGCATCGAGCCGACCTACAAACACATTCACACGAAATCGAACCTCAGCGGTGAGTTCATCCGCACGAACGATCACCTCGTGCGCGAACTGCAGGCCCGCGGTTTGTGGGACGAAGAGATGCTCGCCGATCTGAAATATTTCGACGGCTCGGTGCAGCGCATCGATCGCGTGCCCGAGGAACTGAAGCGCATCTACAAGACGGCGTTTGAAATCGCGCCGACGTGGATCCTGCAATGCGCGGCGGCGCGTCAGAAGTGGATCGACCAGGCGCAGAGCACCAACCTCTGGCTCGCTGACGCCGACGCCCGCACCGCGAGCTTCATGTATCGCGAAGCCTGGGAGCGCGGCCTCAAGACGACCTACTATCTGCGCACGCTGAACAAGAGCGCGATCGACAGCGCCAACCGAGATCGTCGTCCTGCCGCGGAGGCCA
>CBHXZU010000651.1:0-4077 GCA_966125105.1 uncultured Prosthecobacter sp. | reverse complement strand
GCGGAAAGATCCGCGCCCGCGCCCGGACCGACTACACGTATTTCATTCTGCTCACGGCAATTCACACCGGGCGCGAGAACCTCCGCAAGGCGATGAATGCCGGCGTGGATGACTTCCTGACGAAGCCGCTGGATCGAGAAGCCATCATGATGCGCCTCCGCGTGGCCGAGCGCATCGTCGAGTTCACCCACCAGATTCGGCAGCTGAAGGAGCTCATCCCGATCTGCATGTACTGCAAGAAAGTGCGGGACGATTCCAACTACTGGCAGGCTGTGGAAAGCTATATCGCGCTGCACACCGGCAGCAGCTTCAGCCATGGCATTTGTCCCGAGTGCTTTGAGAAGCACGTGCGCATGTTGCCTTCGGAACGTCGCCCCGGAAATCGTTCCGGCGGCTGATTGTAACATTCGGCGTCTTGTCGCTACCATGGGCCGGTGAATAGCCGTTCTCATATGGCCTTCCGATTTCGGCGCAAAGAATCCGCAATCAGTGGATTTCGCCGGGTAGTTCGCGAACAGACTGCCGCCGGCGTGAGTCTCTTGGCTGACCGGGGTAATGACTTGGGAGATCGGGTTCACGACGCGCGTCGCCACATCAAGCGCCTGCGGGCCGTCCTTCAACTCGTTGGCGCCGGCTTGGCCGGAGAAGCACTTGCGAAACATGATGACGCGCTGGCGGGCGTGAACCGGCGCCTTGCCGGCACGCGCG
Source organism: uncultured Prosthecobacter sp. (assembly GCA_966125105.1). GTDB lineage: Bacteria > Verrucomicrobiota > Verrucomicrobiia > Chthoniobacterales > Chthoniobacteraceae > SXWH01. The sequence continues at coordinate 3,369 of CBHXZU010000651.1, read as the reverse complement.
ATGCGGATGTCTGTCTCTCCACGTTTGAAGCGTTGACGAAGAAGCAGCCATTCGCTGAGCAGACGGAAATCCATGAGCACTTCCGCGAGCTTGCTCGGATTGCGCGACGGGCGATCAGTGCGGCGCAGCTCGCCAAAATTGCCACGAGCCTCAGATCAGTGGGCGCGGCGATCGCGCGGATCGAGCCAGAGCGCGACGGATGGCAGCTGGTTGCGGATGGTTTTGATCGGAGCTATCGCGAAGCACGCAAATTGCGGCGCTATGCACAAAGGAAAGCCAGCGATGCGGAGATGCACAGCTGGCGAAAAGCGCTGAAACGTCTCTTTCACCAGGTGGAACTCACGCGGGAATTCCTGCCCAAACCCTATCGCAAAGTGGTGAAGAAGCTCGAGCGACTCGCCACCGCTCTCGGTGAGCATCACGATTTGCATGTGCTGTCCGAGCATCTTCGAAACTACGACGTTGCGGGCCAGAGGCATGCCGCCGATATCGAATGCATCCGGGCATTGATCGATCGGCGGCGAAAGGAGCTTTGCACGTGCATCCGCAGAATCGCCGACGCTGGCTTTAGCGAAAAGCCAAAGGCCTTCCTGCGCGCGATTCACAAGGCCTGGAAACAAGAAGGCATCGGCTGCGAGTAACCTGCATTCGCAGGAAGGTTGCGGAGCCACGGCGTGACTGTTAAGGCGGGCGTCCCATGAATCGACGCTCCTTCCTTACCTCGCTGGCAATTGCGTCGCTGCCGATTGTCGCAGCGGCCCAAGACATCCAAGGCCGCAAACGTCCCAAGCTGAAGAAGGCGGTGAATCTCGGCATGGTCGCCGGCGATGTTGGAATGGAGGAAAAGTTCAAGATGATCAAGGATGCCGGGTTCGACGGCGTGGAATTGAATCTTCCTGACGCTCACTGGGATGTCGACTCGATCGAGAAGGCGAAGTCAGCCAGCGGCATCGAAGTTGCCGGGATCATTTGCACAACGCATTGGAATCAGCCTCTGAGCTCGCCGAAGCCCGAAGTCCGCGAACGCACCGTGCGCGCCTTGAAGATGGCCTTGGAACAAGGCGGCCAACTCGGCTGCCCCAGCGTGCTCCTCGTGCCCGGCGCGGTGGAGAAGGATGTGCCATACGAGCAGTGCTGGGAGCGCAGCATTGAAGGCATAAAGCAATGCATCGCCACGGCGGAGAAAGCCAAGTGCGCGATCGCCGTCGAGAATGTCTGGAACCGCTTTATCAATGAGCCGGTGGCCGCAAAGCGCTACCTCGAAGAAATCAATCACCCGATGGTCGGCTGGCATTTCGACATCGGCAATTGCGTCACCTTCGGTTGGCCGGAGCATTGGGTGCGCACGCTCGGCAAGAAGCATATCCGCAACCTCCACATCAAAGAATACAGCCGCAAGAAGCGGGACAAAGAAGGACCGGGAGCCGGCTTTGGTGTCGAACTCCTCGAAGGCGACAACGATTGGCCTTCGGTAATGAAGGCGCTCGATGAAATCGGCTACGAAGGATGGGGCATTCTCGAAGTGCGCGGCGGTGACGCGGCGCGACTCAAGGATCTCGCGGAGCGCACGGACAAAATCTTCGCCCTCTAAGCGCGTCCGGGTTCCGCCACAACTTGTCTCGAGTGGCGCCATCCCGCGCCCGAATCGCGACCAGCTGCCGAAGCAAAGATCCCTGCGGAATGCCGTTCCTCACGCGAAGTCGGAATGAAATCCGCCTCGGGGCTTCTCTCCCGAGGGAATGTCGAAACGAAATGCTTCGCGGAGTCAGTGGCCATATTCGATTTCGAAACGAACTTCCCTTGAGAGAGCAACGCCCTCTCCGATTTCGAAACCAAATCCGGCTGGGAGAGCCTGCCCGAAGCCGCCGTCGAGATGAAATCCGCTCGGCGAAGCCTTTCTCATGCCGATTCTGTTTCGAAATCGCCCGGGGGGTGCAGCGCATGGCCCGCCCATTCCCGTGAATGCCAGGCTGTGAAACCGACAGTGATATCCCCTTCCCGCCAGCGGTCTGCAGCTTCGGCACCAACGAGCACTGCCACTTCGGATAGAAAGTTCACTCCCACCAATAAGTTTTACTTGCCAAAAAAGGGGTGGCTCCGCATCTTCCGCGCCCACTCGCAAACGGGGTCTTAGCTCAGTTGGTAGAGCGCCTCAATGGCATTGAGGAGGTCAGGGGTTCGAATCCCCTAGGCTCCACCATCCGAATCGCGAGTTCCCCCCTTTCCTTTCAAGAGATCAGAGGTCGGAAGTCAGAGGTCAGGCAAAAGGCGGCTCCGGGGACTCTTCGGTCGAGGCGGATTGCCATGCGGGATTCTCGTGGCAACATTTACCCATGCTTACCACGATCATCTCTCTTGGAGTAGCGGGCTTGCTGCTCCTCTTCCTCGAGATGTTCCTGCCGGGCATGATTGCCGGGCTAATCGGGGGCTGCCTCCTCGTCGCCTCCGTCATCATGGCTTACACGGATTTGGGCGCGGAGGCCGGAAACGTGGCGCTGCTGCTAGCGTCCTGCGCTTCTGCCGGGCTCTGGTGGTGGTGGGCCAATCACTTTCAACACACACGTGTCGGCCGGGCCATGACGCTGACCTCCTCTATCGAGGGCAGTTCGGCGGTCGTTGGACTGGAATCGTATGCAGGCCAGGTCGGCGAGGCTGCCACTCCGCTCCGTCCGAGCGGCACGGTGGTGGTGTCTGGCAAGCGGCTCGATGCAGTTACGGATGGTGAATTCATCGACGCCGGTTCGCCGGTGCGGGTCGTTCGCGCACACGGGATGGGACTGGTCGTGCGACGCAATATCCCGGCGCAGTAGGCGTTTGAGCTTTTCGCGCTAAGGGACGGCTGACATGTTCGCGTCCACATCCACTATGAGTACCGCCCTTGTTCTTGCGCAGCTCCTCGAAAAGAAGTCTCCGAGCGGCAGCCTCCTCACGCACCCGGTAACGATCGGCGTCATTATCGTTCTCGCGCTCGTCGTCGCGCTGATCCTCTTCAATTTCCTCGGAATCTGGATCCGAGCCCGCGTCGCTGATGCGCCGGTGAGCATGATCACGATGATCGCGATGCGGCTCCGCGGCGTGCCCGTCGCCCAAGTGGTGGATGCTCGCATTACGGCGACGAAAGCGGGACTGCGGATCGATACGGATCCGATCGAAGCGCATTACCTCGCCGGTGGTGACGTGAACAATGTGATCCTAGCGCTGATCGCAGCGGCGAAAGCCGGCATCGCGCTCGACTGGAATCGCGCGTGCGCGATAGACCTCGCCACGAAGGGAACCTCGAAAACGGTGCTCGAAGCGGTGAAGACGAGCATCAATCCGAAGGTCATCGACTGTCCGAACGCCCAGACGGGTCGTGGCACAATTGACGCC
>CBHXZU010000650.1:0-4091 GCA_966125105.1 uncultured Prosthecobacter sp. | reverse complement strand
GAAGACCGGCAAAGAGATCATCTTCTTCGTCGACTGCATCGAGTCGCTGCTCGAGCGCGAAAGCCAGGGCGGCTTCCGCGGTGTGCAGAGCAAGACGCTCCTCGATATTCTGCAAATGGAGTGTCTCACGCAGAACACCTGCGTGCTGAAGATCACCAGCGCGACCGGTGAAGGTCGCATCTGGGTGCAGAAAGGTGAGATCGTCGACGCGGTGCTCGAGGATCGCAATGGCAAGGCAGCAATCGTGGAAATGCTCGGATGGAAGGCGGGCAATTTCGAGATCCTGCCTTACGGCCTGCCGCGGCCGCGCACCATTCACATGAATTACGAGAGTCTGCTGATGGAGACCGCGCAGACGCTCGACGAAACGGTCGACGAAACATTCGCCGAGCTCACGCCGGAGGCCCTGCTTTCATCTTTTGCGCGCTTCACTGGGGTGCAGTTTGCCATCGCGGTGGATGCAGCGGACAAAGGCACGTATGAGCACTGGGGCTGCGATGAGCCGCGCCCGCTCGCTGCGTGGGTGGGCGAAACATCAAAAGCATTCCGTGAGCTGGGAAAGAAACTCCAGGCGGGTGAGATGCAGGTGATGCATTCGCTCGGCCAGCAGCGGCATCTCTCCGTGTTGAATGCGGACGAAGAAGCGCTCGGCATCGGATTTACCCGCGCGCTCGGCTTGAACCAACAACGCGAAACGCTCAAACAGATCGAAGCCAAATGGGCATTCTAAAGCCTTTCTCCCGAGCGGACCAACCAATCGCGCCTGATCGTCTGCCATCCGGCTGCGTCGCCGTGCATCGCGCAGGCGGTGTAGTCTCCAGCACGCTGCCGTCCTCTTTTCCTTCGAAGCTCGTGCAGGATATTTCCCGTGCAGTGCTCGATGCGTTTGCCAGTGCCGGCGACACGCAGGTCGGCGTCAATGAACTGCACGTCGAATATGCAGGCCTCACCATCCTGGCGCGCGAGATGCGCGGAGGGGCCTTGATTTTCCTTCAGCCGCGCCAATCCGTTTTCACCCGTCCGGCCACGCCACCCGCCATGAGCTATAAGAACCTCGAAGATTTCATTCTCCACCTCGAAGCGCACATTGAGTGCTGGAAGCAGTTCAACCACTACGTGAACCTGGCGCGGGACAAGAAATTCTCTTCGGACGACGAATCGCAATTCCTCGAGCTGAAAAGCCTGATCACACAGGGCACGGAAGCGATCGCCGCGAGTGAAGCGAAGGGAGGACCGCGCAAGGAGGAAGTCCTCGCGCTTTTCGCCGCCGCGCCGAGCCTGCGTTATCTCGCCGACATGAGCGATACGATCCCGAGCGTGGAAGGCCAGTGGCACCGCATCTACCTCGGCCTCCAATCGCTGCTCGGGCAGCTCAAGGTCCAGCAAGGGAAGGTCGAGGAGAAGGGCGGCTGGAGTTTGTTCGGCCGCAAGTAAGTCGTTTCGCATAGGATTTCATTTCGTCGCCACGGCGTCGAATCTCGCGTGCGAACCGGAAAGGCGGCGTTCCCGCCGCCTGGTGGCGAAGCCGCCACATCGACGTTCTGCCACGACTTCGCGCATTCGCTGTTGCGACCCGTTTTGACGGTCAGCGGAGCTCAACCGGCTGAGCATGGCCGCAATGGTCGCGCTGCGCGCGAGGGCGTCTGGTTCCCGCCCCTCCGAGAGTGTCTCGGACGTTCGGGTGTTTATTGACGCGGCGAAGTTACAGGCGCATGAAAAGCGCGCTTTGACGTTGGGCGCGGGTTCCCTTCATCGTGCCGCGATCTCATGCGATTCATCGCCGCTGCCTGGTTGCTGCTGAGTTCCCTCGGTTATGTGGGCACCTTTGCCCAAGCGGAGAAACCCGCGGGCATGAAGCCAAACATCTTGTTCCTGTTCTCGGACGACCAGCGGGCGGACACGATCCATGCGCTGGGAAATGCAGCGATCTCCACGCCGAACCTCGACGCGCTGGTCGGGCGCGGCACCGCATTCACTCGCGCTTATTGCATGGGCTCCAGGGTGCCCGCTGTGTGCATGCCGTCACGGGCGATGCTGATGACGGGGCGAACCCTTTTCCGGGCGGACCTTGGGCTCAAAGGACAGGAGACCTGGCCGGAACAATTTGCCGCGGCGGGATACTCCACCTTCATCACGGGAAAGTGGCACAACCAGGCGGCGTCGGTGACGCGCGCATTTCAGCAGGGAAAGGCGGTATTCATTGGGGGGATGAGCGGGCATAAGCCGACTGAGCTTGTGGTGCAGGATATTTCGGCCGAGCGGAAGCTGGCGGATCGACGGCCGGCGGGAAAACTTCCCTCGGAGCTCTTCGCGGATTGCGCGGTGGATTTTGTGCGAGCCCAGAAGGGAGCGGCGAAGCCGTGGCTGTGCTACGTGGCTTTCAATTTGCCGCACGATCCGCGCATCGCGTCACCCGCGAGTCATGCGGCTTACGACCCGGCGGAGCTTTCCATTCCGCCGAACTTTTTGCCGCAGCATCCGTTCAACAACGGCGAGCTGACGATTCGTGACGAGGCGCTTCTGCCCTGGCCGCGGACCGCGGCGGCGGTGTGCAAGGAATTGGCCGACTACTATGCGTGTGTGTCGTTCGTGGACGAACAGGTGGGGCGAATCCTGGAAGCCCTTCGGTCGATCGGGCAGGAGGAGAATACCATCGTGGTTTACTCCAGCGATCATGGTCTCGCGATCGGCTCGCATGGGCTGATGGGGAAGCAGAACCTTTACGATCATTCGATGCATGCGCCGTTGATCTTTGCCGGTCCAGGCGTGCCGCGGGGGAAGAAGAGCGATGCGATGTGCTACTTGCTCGATATCTTTCCCACGCTCGGTGAGCTCGTGGGAGTGAGCGCGCCGAAGGAGAGCGAGGGACTCAGCCTCGCGCCGGTGCTTGGGGGGAAAGCGGAGAAGATCCGCGACACCATCTTTACTGCTTACGCGAATGTTCAGCGGGCTGTTCGCGACGAGCGGTGGAAGCTGATCTTATATCCGCAGATCGATAAGCAGCAGTTATTCGATTTGCAGAAGGATCCTGCGGAGACAAGCGATCTTGCAGGCGATGTGGCCAATGCTCCGGAAATGGATCGCCTGCGTGCCCTGCTCGAGGATTGGCAGAAGAAACTCGGAGATGGTCAGGCGCTGAGGGTGCCGCATCCACAACCGGAGGCGTTCGACTTCGAGAAGGCGAATGCCAATCGGGCGAAGAGCGAGGCGGAGTAAGCTTCACTACGAGGCAGCGGGCCGAGCGTCATTGTCGCAAGGAGGGGCTGACTCCAGGCTGCCCGGGCGCTTGACCACACGTGTGGAGCCCTCACTTCAGTATTCGCGGGTGAGGGAAAACTCTGACGAAATAATCAAACGCGAAGCGACGCTTCATGTGCGTTCTGCCGTGAGGGCAGCCTGGAGACATCCCCTCCTTGCGACAATGACGCTCGACCGCCTGTTTCGCGGCGAAGCCCTTCGTTCCATGCCCGGGATTACCGGACGGGGATAAATCAGAATCGCGTCGCGCTCGTCGCGTCGTCGCGGTCAAAACTCGCGCGATTGCCGCTACACCCGCTGCCACGCGGGCTTGTTCTCCCAGACGTAGCGGTAGTAGTCGCGCTTGCGCAGCGCACCGGAGGCAGGGTCGTCCATCAGCACTTTTGCTGTGGGATGCATTTGGAGAATGCTCGCGGGATTCATCGCGGTGACGGGACCTTCCACGGCATCGGCGACGGCCTTCTCTTTCCTCGCGCCGAACGCGAGCAGCAGCACCTGCCGGCATTCCATGATCGTGCCGACTCCCATGGTGATGCAATGCATCGGCACTTGCCCAAGGTCGCCGTCAAAAAAGCGCGCGTTGTCTTCGCGCGTGCGTTCGGTGAGCGTCTTGATCCGCGTGCGCGAGGCGAGCGACGAGGTGGGCTCGTTGAAGCCGATGTGACCGTCGCTGCCGATGCCGAGAAGTTGCAGATCGATGCCGCCAGCATTGCGGATCGACTCTTCGTAAAATGCACATTCGCCGGGCACGTCTTTCGCCATGCCATTGGGGATGTGGATCCGCTCCGGCGCGACGTTGATGTGCTTGAACAAATGCTCGTGCATGAACGCGT
>CBHXZU010000649.1:0-4093 GCA_966125105.1 uncultured Prosthecobacter sp. | reverse complement strand
TGGACGGCGTGGGGGTGCTTTCCTTTCCAGTGCCACAAACGCAGGTTCAGCAGCTCGTTCGGCAAGCCACCCGTGCGCCCTACGGCAGGGGCGAGGAAACGATTCTCGACGAGAACGTGCGGAAAGTGTGGCAGCTTTCGCCGGACAGCGCGCGGATCGGAGGAAAGTCGTGGCCGGCGAGTTTCGGCTCGATCATGGACCGCGTCATTGCGGGACTGGGCTGCGAAGGCGCCGAAGTATCCGCGGAACTTTATAAGCTGCTGATCTACGATACGGGCGGTTTCTTTCTTTCGCACCGCGACACGGAAAAGACGGAGGGCATGTTTGGGACGCTGATCGTCTCATTGCCTTCCATGCATCAAGGCGGGGAGCTGCTCATCCGCCACGCAGGCCGGGAAGTTGGAGTGGACTTCAGCAGCGCGGAGATTTCCGAGGTGGGCTTCGCGGCGTTCTTCGCGGATTGCGAACACGAAGTGCGGCCGGTAACCGAGGGAAATCGCTTTTGTCTCGTTTACAACCTTATCCAGGGGCGATCTGTGCGAACGAAGGGGATAGCCCTGCGGGCGCCCGAATACGAAGCGCAGATCGCTAAGGCTGCGAAACTGCTGGAAGAACATCTCTCTGCCGATGACGCGCCACTGAAGATCGCCTGGTTGCTCGAGCACCAATACAGTCCCGAGGGCCTGTCCTTTGCTGGATTGAAGTCCGCGGATGCGGCGCGGGTAAAAGTGCTCGCAGAGGCGGCGGATCGGGCGAGCTGCGCGGTGCACTTGGCAATCGTGCATATCGAGGAGGAAGGAAGCGCGCAGCCGAATTACGATGGAGGTTACTCGCGCGGACGGCGGCGATATCGCGACTATTACGCCAGCGACGATTTTGAGGAGGATGACGACGACTTTGAAGTCATCGAGGTTGCTTGCTCGCGGCACTATGCCGCGCAATGGCGCGACTTGCAGGATCGTCCGGTGAACTTCGGCGATTTGCCGCTCGAAGCGGGTGAACTGCTGCCGAGCGGCGCGCTGGACGGCGAGAAGCCAGATAGTCAACGGCTCATTGAGGCCTCCGGTAACGAGGGCGCTAGTTTCGAGCGGTCGTATCATCGGGCCGCCCTGGTAATCTGGCCGCGCTCACACTATGCGGACGTGCTCATGTCGGCGGGCATTCGCGCCGTCCTGCCATATCTCCGGGAACGAATTGATACTCGAGACAGCGAGGCATCGGGACTCGCCCGCCGCATTGTGAAGCAGTGGGAGGAAACGAAATGCGACGGTCATTATGCTCGTGAGGAACAACCCAGCCGCGCCGAGATGCTCGGCCTGCTCATTCTGCAGAAAGACGAAGGGCTGTTGGAGCGGTTCATCGGCGGGGTGGTCGCGCGCGATTACGACGGCAGCGAAAACAAGGCACTCGCTGCCGCAGCCGCGCTGCTCGGACCGAGACGAGCTGTGCCTCTTTTTACCAAACTCATTGGAGAAAATGCCGCGCTCTTTCAGCGGGCATGCGTCGAATTGCTTGGCGCCATCCTGAACGCGACGCCCTGCGGCACGAACACCCCCTGGAATACTGCATTGCGCGACATTGCGGCGGCTTTGGTCGAAGCCTTGCCGGGAATGAGGTGGCCAGCTGTGCCCACCTGGACTCCGCAGGTCGGGCGCGTGGGAAGGGCGCGGCCCATGGATGGCGAATCGCTCGCCGACTTGCTGGATTATCTCATGGCGTTGAATGCGGCGTCATTGCGAATCCAGGCCGCCCAAGCCATCGTTGCGAACGTTCGCGGTTTCAACCCTGCCACGACTGTCGTGCCCGCGCTGATGCGGCTTCGCGAACGCCGCGGCGAGTCGCTGGCTGCCGACTCCGATTGCGGACGGCTATGGATCCACGCTGCCGAGTTTCTGCTCGCTCGCAGCGAGCGTCCCCCGGAGCCGCCGACGGATTGGCGTCAGGAAGTCATCCTCTCCTGCAAGTGCGAGGATTGCCGTGCCCTGCAAGCCTTCGCCCAGGATCCGAATGCGCAAGTTGGCCGCTTCCGGGTGCGTCAGGATCGCCGCCAGCACCTGCACCGGGCGATCGAAGATAAGCAAATCGATATGACCCACGTGACCGAGCGCAAGGGTTCGCCGCAGACACTCGTCTGCACGAAGACGCGGCGAACCTATGAGCGCCAGTGCGCCCAGCACCGGGCCGATTGCGAATCCATGAACGCGTTACTCGGCGTGATGCAGCCCATGCCGCCTGCGCTGTCGGCGCTGGCAGACCGCCTTGCCGACGCCAAACACCGCGGCGTCTCGGCCTGAAGTCACGTTGCGAGTTTTCTGGCGCGCGACTCGATTCCAGCCGTTTCGCGGATGCTTGCCGGATGGCGGACGCTTGCGTAGTCCATTCGCGGAATGAGCACTCCTCCTGCAGATTCCACGGCGACCATGGCGGTGTTCCTGGATCTCGAGAACATCGCGCTTGGCGCGCGAGATGCGCAGTTCCCGGAGTTCGACATTCGCAAGGTGCTCGAGCGTCTGCTGCTCAAAGGGCACATCGTGGTGAAGAAGGCGTATTGCGATTTCGGACGCTACAAAGATTTCAAGCGCAGCCTGCACGAGGCGGCATTCGAGTTGATCGAGATCCCGCACGTCCGCCAGTCGGGCAAAAACTCCGCGGATATCCGCATGGTCGTCGACGCCCTCGACCTCTGCTACACGAAGAGCCATCTCGACACGTTCGTGATCATCAGCGGCGATTCCGATTTCTCGCCGCTCGTCAGCAAGCTGCGCGAAAACGCCAAGAAGGTAATTGGCGTCGGCGTGAAGAACTCCACGTCCGACCTCTTCATCAATAATTGCGACGAGTTCATCTACTACGATGACCTCGCGCGCGCTGCAGCGGAAAAGAAACCCGGGCGGGTTACCGCGAAAAAGCCGAGCGCTCCGGCGGCTGCGGCAGCGAACCCGGCGCAGCAGCCGGCAGCAAAACCGCGCGGGCCTTCCGTGGCTGGCGCATTGCGGTTGCTTACCGAGACGCTCGAGGCGATGCGTGCGGAACGCGACGACGAGGAGGGTTTGTGGGCGGGGGAAGTGAAGCTCGCGATGAAACGCCGCAACCCGGGATTCAACGAAAAGGCGCATGGTTTCGGTTCGTTCAGTTCACTCCTGGAAGAGGCTGCCAAGCAGGGGCTCGTAAAACTCGACCCGAAGAACTCCTCCGGTAGCTACCGCGTCCGCGCCACGGAGTAGCCATTCAACTTAGGGAGACGAAGCGCGCTTGTCCTTCCCCGCGCGGATGGTCAGTCTCCGCCCCCGCTCACTGGTTTTGATGAAGCCGCTTACCGCCTTACTCCTCTCCATGGCCGCTGCAATTGCTCCGAGTTTCGCCGAACCTCCGAAGCCACCGGCCGCCCCAAAGCGCGATGTCGTGGACGACTATCACGGCACCAAGATCACCGACCCGTATCGGTACATGGAAGACCTCAAAAACCCCGAGGTCGTCGGCTGGATGAAGGCGCAATCCGCCTACACCGAAGGATTGCTCGAACACATTCCGGGTCGTGCCGGCTTGCTCGCCCGCATCCAGGAGTTGGACAAAAGCGCGCCTTACACGATCAGCGGCCTGCGCCGATTGCAGGATGGCACGTTCATCTATCGCAAGCTCGCGGCAGAGGCTGAGACCCCCGTGATTGCGTCGCGAAAGACGGCGAACGCGGACGAAAAGGTCGTTCTCGATCCGGTCAGTTACGAAATTCCCGGCGGCCCTCACGCGAGCCTGGAGTTCTTCGCTCCGTCTCCGGACGGACGCTACGCCGTTGCGGGAATTGCGAAAGGCGGCTCCGAGGTCACCACGATCTACACGCGCGACCTTTCGACCGGAAAAGATGCGCCGGTTTCGATCGATCGCATTGAGACCGCCTACAACGTTCCGCAGTGGCTGCCCGATTCCAGCGGGTTCTTTTACAGCCGTCGCCAGAAGCTTCCGCCCGGCATGGTCCTAACCAGCGTTTATGAACGCAGTGATCTGGTGGAGCGCACCATCGGCACCGTAAAGAAAAACTTGTTGGAGGGGGCTGTCCTCGTCGTCGCCGTGCTCATGTTGCTCCTTGGGAACTGGC
>CBHXZU010000648.1:0-4097 GCA_966125105.1 uncultured Prosthecobacter sp. | reverse complement strand
GCCGCCGATCGCGAGTGGGTGCAGCGACCGGACGCGCGCATCCAATTCTGGGAAGGCAACTCCAAGGCGTTGCCCGGCGATGTTCGTCTCATCCATACCCCGGGCCATTTCGCCGGGTTTCAAGTGCTGCACTGGCCTGCGGGCGCCGATGGCCGCGGCGTCTTGTTTTCCGGGGATCAGCCGCAAGTGTGCGCCGACCCAAACTGGGTCAGCTTCATGTGGAGCTACCCAAACTACATCCCGCTCGGCGCAGAGGACGTTCGGAAGATCGCCCAGATCCTGGAACCCGTGACGTTCGACCGCATCTACGGCGCATTCCCCCACGGCGTGGTGAAGGCGAAGGCCAAAGAGGTCATGGCGCGCTCCGTGAAGCGGTATCTCACCCGCATCGGCAACTAGATCGCGATGCCACGTAGCGAAATCCCGACGAGTCGGGACCACCATGCCCTATTCCCCGCGTGCGTTTCGCGCCTTCAGTTCGCGCATCGAAAGCCCGAACCGCCGAAGCCGTTCGATGATTTTCACTTTCTCATCGATAGGAAGAGCGATCAGCGCTTTGCGGCGCTTGGCCTTCGCCTGGTAGAGCGAATCTAACGTAGTTGTGTGGTCCATGACGTCAGCTTCTCAAGAAGAACTTAGCCTTAAACTCGGCAAACTTCGATGACAATCCGTGCTGGGCAATCGAGGCAGAGAACCTCGCTTCGTCGTATGGATACTCCTCAATGAATTGGATCAACCGTGCGAGGTCCTTCGGCCGCCCTACTTCCAGGCAAATCGCCATCAAGTGCTCGGCCGCGAAAATCCGGGTCGGAACTCCTTCAATGGTGATTTCCTTCGAATGCTGAATTGCCTCCGATACCAATGCGTTCGTGGGTGGCAGAAATTGAACCGGCCAATCGAAAATCACCACATTTGGGCCATCGATGGTGCAACCCCGTCGCGTAAGGTAATCGTAGATGTGGGAGACGGTGAGCAATCCATTCGCAGCCGGATCCCACCCGACAAAGACATCCAAGTCGAAAGTCGTGCCTGGTTCAATGTAGAGAAACGCAGCGACGGCTCCGCCAATCGCATAATCTCCGATTACTCCCGCACCCTTCATCTCGTTTAGCATTTTGAGGGTTGGTCCAAGAGCCATGAAGTGATGCATGAGAAGCGCGGGTTCCAGGTCAATGGTTTTCCTTCTGCTGCCGCGATTGCTGGCGATTCAAAAGCCCTTGATCGTCGAGAATGGTGTAGCCGACCGCCTCATAGCCTCGCCTCCGCTTTTCGAACATTCGCGAGAGCATGGGGACAGCGCCATCGATGTAATCATGCACGCGCACTTCTGTTTTACCGTCATGGAGACGGTGGAGACGTCCCACATACTGCTGCAAGGTGCCACGCCAGGAGATGGGCATCGCGAGAAACAGGGTGTCGAGCCGGCTATCGTCGAATCCTTCGCCCACGTATCGTCCGGTCGCGATCAAGACACGCGGCGCCTCGCCGGGAATGGCCGCGAGCGATGCAGTGGTGGCGGCGCGGGACTTGGTGTCCTGTCCACCTTTGAGCACGACGACTCCTGAGGTCATTTCGCGAATGGCTGCAGCCAGCAAATCCGCGTGAGCCGTTCGCTCCGTGAGGACGAGTGGAGAACGCCCCTCGGAAACCGCTTTGAGAACGTCGCTCACGATCTGCCGGTTGCGCCGCACATTGATGGCGAGGTCCGCGTAAAGTTGTTGAATCGGCATCTCCACGCCAGGCGGCACTTGAAAACAAGTGGGACACGGAACTACCACGTGATCGAACGGACGCGCCGCCGCGTGTTTCCTTGCATCCACTTGGAAGCGAATGGGCCCGCATTGCATGAATATGATCGGATGATGGCCATCCTTCCGCACAGGAGTCGCAGTGAGCCCTAAAACAAACTTCGCTTTGGCCCTCCGGAGGACGGTCTCGAAACTGAATGCGGAAAGGTGATGGCATTCATCCACCACAATGTGCCCATAGTCACCGATGTAGTCGGGCACCTGTCCCTTTCGATTGAGGCTTTGAATGAGAGCGATATCCAGGGACCCGGTTGGTGCGTGCTTGCCTCCCGCGATGACGCCAATCGAGTTCGGCTCAACCCCAAGGAAGCCTGACAGCCGCTCCCGCCATTGATCGAGCAATTGACGCCTGTGCACGAGAACGAGCGTGTTTACGCCACGTCGAGCGATGCATGAGGCGGCCACCACGGTTTTGCCAAAAGCCGTAGTGGCTGCGAGAATGCCATCATCGTGGGAAAGTAATGCTTCGGCTGCTGCAGCTTGCTCGGGCCTCAATTCTCCGCGGAAAGAAACCACCAGCACCTTTCCTCCAACCCTCTCATCCTGCAGTTCCGAGCGGATTCCATGGGCCGTCAGCAACTCGACGGCCTCTAGATGGCAGCCACGTGGAAGGCCGATGTGGCGCTCCAATTCTTCACCACCCCGAATGACGCGGGGCTTCCCAAATGTTGAAAGGCGCATCGCTTGAGCGCGGAAGAACTCAGGGTTCTGGAATGCCGCAAGACGAAGTAGTCGATTTAGCATCGCCGACGGCAACTCCTTCTTCTCGATGTAAGTAAGGTCGCCACGCACCACTCGAACCTCACTCGGAAGAGGCCCCGCGATCGGCGGCTCCTTTTTCGTGCGCGACGGCGGGCGCGTCCACGGATCATCGCCGGAATCCTCGTCCGTATTTGCAAGACGAAGGCCGACTATACCTCCATTGCGCTCCGCATCGGCGACCACACGTCCTACTTCTTCCAAACTCAGTCGAACTACGCCTGATAGATATGCCCACTGGTCGTCGAAGGGATTACCTGTGTCATCGAGAAACAAACTATTTCCCTCCTGACGCGGCCCATGTTGGAGCGGCAACGCGATTAGATTGCCAAAGCCTCCTTTGGGCATCGTGTCTTGGTTTGGAAATAGACGGTCATACGAGTCGAGCCCTACTTGATGGCGGGCCTCCATGGCTCTGGTCAGCAACGCGGAGCCAAGCTTCCTGGCAAGAGCTGCCGGCACGGGTTCTGCAAAGAATATCCAGACGTGTCCGCCACGCCCGGACCTCGAGCGTTCCAGCGATGCCGCAACCTTCCAATCGCGGCAGACGTCGAGGAATGCGCGGGCGTCTGACTCCCAATCTGCTTTGTCGAAATCCACTGCGAGGAACCAACAACACTCGTCAGCAAGGAGAGCGTAAACGCCGATCGTCTGACGCCCCGTAAGATGACCGACGACGTCTTCATCCGTCAGGGGAAGGAATGTTCGTTCCGGACGACCTCTCTCATCAAGTTTCGACCAGTTTTTAAGCGCTGCAGGTGAATAGCTGCCCTTTCCATCTTTGCCGATCCAACGCACTGCGAACACATCTTCACGTCCTCGAAAAAGGGATCGAAATAACGCGACTTTGGTCGCCGCAGGCGAAGCATTGGAAAGAGGACCGCTCTTGACGGAGGTAGGACACGCCGGACGATGCGGACCCGCCTTCGAATCCAAACCAAGTCGCTCGCGCAGAATCTCATTTTCTCTCCGCAAGCGGGCGCATTCCTCCTCAAGTTGAGAGATGCGCTGCTGCCACGGTTCGGTCATGAATGGAAGCTACCAAGCTACGCAGATCCTTTGAAATGACGAGAGGAGCCAGCACTGAAATGACAATCCGCGACCGCAGCAGTTTCCTTCCATCGCTCTCTCAAACCCATTGATCTGCCAGTCATGTCATCTGCAAGCAGACGCCGCCTGCTCCGCTTTCGCGAAACAGGCGGCGTAACTCCTTTCTTCAATCCGCGCCAGCGCTCACTTCCCCTTGGACGTTGGAAGTTGGGCGTTGGACGTTGGACGTTGCCCCGCCGGGGTCAGCTTCCGGCCGGCGGATCGACCACCGGCGGCGGGGTGCTTCCTCCGCTGCCGGAACTTCCCCCACCATCCGAGCTTCCGCTGCCAGAACTCCGCGGAGCGCGCTCGACGCGAGCCGCAAGATTCCACGCGGCCAGCAGCGCCGAGTTGGCCTTGAGGTGCACCCGCATGAGCGGGCGCAGGGTGCGGACGGCGCGCATTCCCGCGGCGGCTGCCGCTTCGAGACCAGCGGTTCCG
>CBHXZU010000647.1:0-4098 GCA_966125105.1 uncultured Prosthecobacter sp. | reverse complement strand
CACCGCCCATCACAACCAAACCGAATCCCCCGCACACAAAATCCCGGATAGGTCCCAATTTTGCCTCCCAAATACGACCGCGGACCGACGGATCGAGGTCATTTTCTTTCACGCTGAGAACGCGGACCGACGGATCGAGGTCATTTTCTTTCACGCTGAGACCGCGGACCAACGGATCGAGGTCATTTTCTTTCACGTTGAGACCGCGGACCGACGGATCGAGATCATTTTCTTTCACGTTGAGACCGACGACCGTCGGATCGAGGTCGTTTTCTTTCACGCAGAGACCATCGACCGTCGGATTGAGGTCGTTTTCTTTCACGCGGAGACCATTGGTCGATCGGAGGTTAGTTTTCGGACGAGTTTGCAGGCCACGCTGCGAACGCTTTATAGCGATTGGACGCGGCAAACACGCTTGCGCCGTAGCACGGCTCGCCAGAGCGGTCCAGGCGAGCCATTCAAGAAGAAACTCGGCTTAAGGGTAGAGCGCCCAAGAGGGCACGAACCCAGAGCAACTCGGGGAGGAGAGTCCGCGGTGAATGGAAACGTGATTACCGTTCTGGCGAGCCGTGCTACGACGCAAGCGTGCTTGCGGCAGCCTCTTTGCCTGACCTCTTGAATCCACCTGGCAATAGAATCCACCTGGCAATACCCAACGAGTCCGGTTCCTCCTGTACAAAGAAAAACCGCGATTCCCGGTGCGGAAATCGCGGTTCTAAAATCGATTCGGGGTGTCTCGTCTCAACCGCTGTCAGCCGTTTAGCGGCCTCGAACGCTGAGTCGCTCCCTTCGGAATGTCGGACTATTCGCCGTCTTCGGCAATCGCGGCCTGCGGGCAGATGTCGCGCGCGGCGATCGCGTGGTTGGTCTCGTCGTCACCTTCCGGCTGCTTGAAGAAGTAGACCTTCGACTCGTCGTCGTTGTACTTCAGGAGATCCGGAGCTTCGTCCAGGCACACCCGGCAAGGCGTGCACAGATCGTTGTCCACATACCAAGGTCCAGGAACGTTTTCGGGGACTTTGTTGTTTTTGTCGGCCATGTCGTGTGTTGGTTTCTTCTGCGCGGATTAAAGAACGCTGCCAGCTTTTGCAAGCCGCTCGTGCATGCGGGCGCAGGTTGGCGCGCTTCTCAGTGATTAAAGAGGAATTCCCGGCTGCTCACCAGCGCCCAGAGTGTGTCGTCCAACGCCAGCCGCGGATTGTCCTTCGCCTCCGCCAGAGCGGCGCGGACTGCTTCGACTTCTGCTGCGGTCGGACGGCGGCTCAATGTCGCCAAATACGCCTCCTCCAGCCAGCCCTCGACCGAGCCTTTGGCCAGATCCAGCTTCGCGGCGCGACTCTTTGGATCTCGAAGCTTCGCATTCACCGTGTCGCCATTCGCGAGATGGAGCGCCTGCGTCACGCTGGGCTCCGCGGTGCGCTCGCATTCGCAGGTCAGGTCACGCAGCGGACGGCCAAACGCCCGCGTGAAGTAGCTGTCGGTATTGGCGTCCGGCAGCTGAAGGGCGCGCCAGCCGGCGGGGAACTGATCCTGCCGATCGCCGGCGTCGAACGGATTGCGCGTCTTGAAAATGGTCGGGACCTCCGTGGCTTGCGCGATGGCATCGTGGAGGACTTCAGCCATCAGGCGGCGCGGGTAGTAACGCGAATAAAAACGCGTATCCGCCTTATTGCCGGGAAGGGCCAGGCTGGAGCGCTGGTAGGTTTCGCTTTGCAGGATTTCCTGCATGAGCGCCCGCAGATCGTAGCGGTGCTTCACGAGCCAATCCGCTGCAGCCGCGAAGAGCTTCTCGTTGCTCGCCGGGTTCGTCTCGCGAATGTCGTCCACCGACTCGACCAGGCCGACGCCGAAAAAGTTCGCCCACACGCGATTCGTAATCGAGCGGGCGAAATAGGGGTTCGCCGGGCTCGTGAGCCACGCTGCGAGCGCTTCACGCCGATCGCGTCCACTATCGTCGATGGCCGCTGCCATCCCGAGCGGGCGCGGTGGCTGCGGCTTGCCGGTGAGCGGCTGCACGAGATCGCCCTGGTTCGCAGCGAAGACGACCTTGTCGCCTTCGGCGCCGCTGCCGTTTTTCATCCGCACGCGGGCGAAGAGATTCGCGTAGGCGTAGTAGTCGTTGTTCGTCCACTTCTCCATCGGGTGGTTGTGGCACTTCGCGCAGTTCGTCGAGATGCCGAGGAACGTGACCGCCGTTTTTTCGGAAAGGTCTCGCGGGTCGGGCGTGATCACGAAGTAATTCGCCGCGCCATTCTCGAGCGTGCTTCCTTGCGCTGTCAGCAAACGGCGCGCAAATACATCCCACGGGGTATTCGACGCCACCTCGTTGCGGATCCATTGGTAATACGACCACATCGCCGCGAGCGGCAGCTTGCGCTTCGTGACGAGGAGCAGGTCGCTCCATTTATAGGTCCAGTAATCGACGAACTCCGGTCGTCTCAGCAGAGATTCGATCAGACGATCGCGCTTATCTTCCGAGGTATCCGCAAGGAAAGCGCGCACCTCTTCCGCCGTCGGCAGCACGCCGATCGTGTCGAGAAACGCGCGCCGGATGAACTCGCCATCCCCACTCCGCGGCGAAGGCGGCAAGCGCAGCTCCCCGAGCTTTTGCACGACGAGTTCATCGATCCAGTTGCGCTGCGGAGCCGCAGCGTAGATCTCGGGATCGATCTCGTTCGCGAACGGCACGGTCGCGGTTCCGAGCGCGACCTTTTGCAAATACCAAACCGACACCGCGCTTTCACCGTTCCCCACCACGGTCGCAAGCCCATTGTCGTCCACCGTGAGAACGCTTTGGTTCGCCGCGGTAAACTTCGCCCAGCGCGTCACGTCCTGCGTGGAACCATCGGAAAACTTTGCCTCGACGCGGAACTGCTGCTTCGCGCCGGCCTCCAGCGTAACCCGCGCCGGTTCCACGCGAAGCTCGGTAATGCGCGGGTCCTCCGCCTTGGGTCCCGGCGCGCCATTGGCAATCCAATCCACCAGGATATCCCACTCCGGCGAATGCACCTTGAATCGTTCGCCACCCTTGTGCGCCACGGCACTCGTGGCCTTCAGCAAAATGAGAGACTTCGCCGGTTCAACGAGATTTACCCGGCGGCCGAACGCCCCGCGTGTGAGGGCGAGAAAGTCCCCCTCGTCATCATACCCGCGCAACGAAAGCCGAAAGCCTCCCTGCCCCGCGGCCGCGCCGTGACAAGCACCCGCAGAACAACCGGTCTTCGCCAGGATTGGCTGCACCTGATTGCGAAAGCTCGGCGCCTCCCCACGGGCGAGCGGGGAAATCAAGGCCAGGAGGAAGACGAGCCATTTCATCTGTCCGGCAGCAAAGCACATCCTGCGGGACGCATCCAATAGCGATATTTCGGGAGCCAGCGTGCCGACGCGAGGAAAGCGACGAAGCGCAAACCACGACCGTCTTCGCGCGGCATAAAACCTCTGCAAGCACGCTTGCGCCGTAGCACGGCTCGCCAGAGCGGTCCAGGCGAGCCATTCACGGGCGGCGGAGAACGTGCACAAATCCGTTGCGCACCGCCAAAGACCTTAACCCTGACTCGAAGACCGTCCCTGCATGGAACGTGAGATCCCGCTCTGGCGACCCGGACTACGGCGCAAGCGTGCTAGCGATCTCCCGCACACGGGAAGCAATGACGTCGGTGCCGAGTAATCCCCCTTACGCCCCCACGAACATTTCCGCTTCGTTGCCTCCTTTCCCAACGCGCTTGTCGTCCTCCACATCCACAGTCACCTTGCACAGGTGAAGTCGCATCGACAGGAACTCTGGTTTGAATTGGGCACGCGCCGCGGATTCATCAACATCACGCCACAAGTGCAGGCGGAGCTGCGGAAGAGCGGGATTCGCGAAGGACTCTGCCTCGTGAATGCCATGCACATCTCCGCGAGCGTGTTCATCAACGACGACGAGAGGGGCCTGCACGGCGACTTCGAGAAATGGCTCGAGCACCTCGCGCCGGAGAAACCGCACTCGCAGTATCGTCACAACGACACCGGCGAAGATAATGCCGACGCCCATTTGAAACGCGCGATCATGGGTCGGGAAGTCGTGGTAGCCGTGACGGCCGGGCAGCTCGATTTCGG
>CBHXZU010000646.1:0-4107 GCA_966125105.1 uncultured Prosthecobacter sp. | reverse complement strand
TCAAAACGGCGCAACGGCATTTCTCGGCCACCAAATCGGTAACGCTGTCGAACTCGTACCCCTTGTCCTTTCCACCTGCGATTAGCACGACCGGTCGCGCCTCACCGGCCAGGGCTTTCTCCATCGAGTCGAGGTTCGTCGCCTTGGAGTCGTTCACGTAATCGACCCCGCCGATCGTGCCAACGAGTTCGCAGCGATGCGGCAGGGCCCGGTATTCGCAGAGCGGTTTACGCATCGCCTCAAACGCAAGGCCCCAGGCGAGTCCCGCGCCGAGGGCGGCCATCACGTTCTCGGCATTGTGCGAGCCGATCAGGTTTGTGTCGCGCATCGCAAGGACTGGCTTGCCGTGGTGATGAATGATGCCGTCGCGGAGATCGAAATCGCCGCCCTGGGCGTATGCGCTGAATGTGATCTTCCGCGCCTTGAGCGGCGGCAGCTGGTCGCGGAAATTCACGACCGCCCAATCATCGGCCTTTTGGTTCTCGAAGATCCGGACCTTCGCCGCGTAATAGGCCTCCATGTCGGGGTAGCGATCCAGGTGATCCGGCGCAAAGCCGAGCCAGACGGCGATCTTCGGGCGAAACTGGCGAATCTCTTCCAACTGGAAGCTACTGATCTCGACCGTCATCACCTCCAGCGATCGTCCCTCCAGAACCTTCGCGGAGAAGGCCGGGCCGATGTTTCCACAAGCAACGGTTTTCACCCCGCAGCCCAGCAGCATCGTTTCGATCAGCTGCGTCGTTGTGGTTTTCCCGTTTGTGCCGGTAATTCCAATGACTGGGCGACCGCAGAGGCGATCGGCAATTTCCAACTCGCCGATCAGTTCGATGCCCTTCGCGCGGAAGTTCCGCACGAGCGGGACGACGGGATCAATCCCCGGACTGAGAACGCCGAGCTCGTATTTCGTCGCGTCGGTATCGGCCGCGGCTCCTGAAAGCAGGCGAATGCCTTGAGTTCCGAACGCCTCGGCTTTCGCCGCGAGCTTTTCCGGATCCGCGCTGTCGAGAACAGTCACGTTTGCGCCTTCCGCGCGAAGCAGCTTCGCAGCGCTTTCGCCACTCTCACCCGCGCCCAGCACGGCAATATGGAGACCGGCCACTTTCATCTCAGTTTCAGGGTGGCGAGGCCAAGCAGCGCGCAGACAAAGCTCACGATCCAGAAGCGCGTGACGACCGCCGTTTCCTTCCACCCGCTCAGTTCGAAATGATGGTGCAGCGGCGCCATCTTGAAGATGCGGCGCCCTTCGCCGTACTTCCGCTTGGTGTATTTGAAATAGAAGCGCTGCAGCAACACGGAGACCGCTTCCGCCATGAAGACGAAGCCGATGATTGCGAGCAGCAGTTCCTGCTTTGTGCAAATGGCGACCACACCCACCGCGCCGCCAATCGCGAGCGAACCGGTGTCTCCCATAAACATTTTCGCGGGGTGCGCGTTAAACCAAAGGAAGCCAAGCGCCGCTCCGCCGAGCGCCATGCAAAATACGGTCAGTTCGCCAGCCTGCGGGTAAAATGGCACCTGCAGGTAATCAGCGAGCATGTGATGGCCGGCGATGTAGGCGAGGACGGCATACGCCATCGTCACCGTGAGCGTGCAGCCTGTCGCGAGGCCGTCGAGACCGTCGGTAAGATTCACCGCGTTCGACGTTCCCATGATGATCGCCGAGAAGAAGAGGAAGGTGAGGATCCAACCCATGTTCTCCACGAGCATCTTCTTATAGAACGGCACGAAAAGCGCGCGCGCCTGCACGTTGAGCTGCGGATCTGTGAGGAAGAACCACGTGACTGCGATGGCGACTGCGCCCTGCACGATCAGCTTCGTCCGTTCACGAACGCCGGCCGAGTTCTTTTTGGAAACCTTCAGGTAATCGTCGGCAAAACCCAGCGCTCCGGCCACGATCATCGAGCCGAGCACGAGCCACACAAAGGAGTTGTCCGGACGCGCCCAGAGCAGCGTGGAGAGGACGGTCGTTCCAAGCAGCAGAATCCCGCCCATCGTCGGCGTGCCGGCTTTCTTGCCGTGCAGATCGAACAGCTTGTTAACCTCCTCGGCGCTGCGGATCGGTTGCCCCAACTTCAACGAGAGCAGCTTGCGGATCGTGTAGTTGCCGAGCAGGAGCGACAGGACGAACGCGGTGAGCGCCGCGAAGACCGAGCGGAACGTGATGTATTGAAAGACGTTGAACGCCTTCAGAAAGTCGCTCGTCGCTCCGTCGCTCAGTTGGTGAAGATAGTACAACACTACGCCGTTTCCTCCTTCTCGAGCGCGTGGATGACGCGCTCCATTTTCGCCGAGCGACTGCCCTTCACGAGGACTACGTCACCGGGACGACCGTATTGCCGGAGGGCTGCAACCGCGCCGTTCGTGTCAGGCACGTGAAATACGTTCGCAACACCGTTTGCCGTTGCTTCTTCGGCAATCCAATGAGCCTGGTCGCCAACGGCAATCACGCACGCGATCTGTCTGTCGCCAGCCGCCTTGCCCACACGTCGATGGCCGCGCTCCGCCTCGGCCCCCAACTCGCCCATGCGACCGAGGACGGCGATGCGCCGCCCATCTCCCGGAATGGAAGCGAGCGTTGCGAGTCCCGCAACCACGCTGTCGGGGTTTGCGTTGTAGCTGTCGTCCAGCACCACAAACCCCGCGAGCGAGCGTTGCTGGAGTCGGCCTTTGCTGAGCTGAAGAGCGCGCAGCCCAGTTGCGCACTCTTCAAGGCTCAGTCCGAAAGCTATTCCCGCTGCGCATGCGAGCGCGGCGTTGCGAACCATGTGCTCGCCGAGCACCGGCAGACTTGCGTTCACGGACTTCCCGCCGTGCTGCAGCTGAAACTCCATCCCGTCCGCGAGCGTGCGGAGATTCGTGGCGCGCACGTCGCCAGCGTTGATTCCCGCCGCGAGCACCTTGCCGCGGCAACGCGCCGCGATCCGAGGCGTCATGTCATCGTCCGCATTGAGAATCACCGTGCCTTCGGCGGGAACGGCTTCGGCCAGCGTGCCCTTCTCCTCCGCGATCGCTTCGCGGCTGCCCATGTATTCAATGTGGGCGACGCCGATATTCGTGATGATTGCCGCGTCCGGCCGAGCGAGTGCCGCCAGCGGGGCGATCTCTCCGGGGTGATTCATCCCGATCTCCACAACCGCCACTTCATCCTGCGGATCCACGCTCAACAACGTGAGCGGCACTCCGAGGTGATTATTCAAATTACCTGCGGTCTTCTGAACGCGGAACTTCTGGCCGAGCACCGCTGCCGTGAGATCTTTCGTGGAGGTCTTTCCGTTTGATCCGGTGATCGCAATGACACGCAGGCTCAGCGTGTCGCGATAGCCGCTGCTCAATAGCTGGAGGCCCTTGATCGTATCCGGAACTTCGACCACGCCAAATTGCGGCGGAAGTCCCACCGGCGTCCGCTGCACGATCGCCGCCGACGCGCCGGCACTGGCGGCGCCGGAAACGAAATCGTGGCCGTCGAAGTTCTCGCCGGAAATCGCGACGAAGAGATCGCCCGGCTGAATCGTCCGTGTGTCCGTGGAAACACGCGTGATGCTTGTTCCCGGGTCGCCGGCGCTCAACCGCCCGCGTGTCCAGCCCGTGATGGTTGCGAGAGGCGTGGCGTTCATTATTCGAATGCCTCCTCATCGCCGCGCTCGCGGCCGGGTCCGCTACGCTCCCCGTCGCGGGGGCGCCGCTGCGGCGGACGACTGACTACTTCTCTGCGTTCACCCAAAGCCGATTGCGCAATGGCCACATCGTCGAATGGCACCGTCGCGTCCGCGAACTCCTGGTAAGTCTCGTGGCCTTTGCCCGCGATCAGGATGATGTCGCGCGGTTGCGCCATGGCGATCGCTTTGAAAATCGCTTCCTTGCGATCCGGAATCGTTTCCGGCGTGAGGCGACGGAAGCCCGGCTTGATATCTTCGATGATCGCGAGCGGATCCTCGCGACGTGGATTGTCGCTCGTGATGATCGCGTAGTCCCCGAGCGCATCGACCGCAGCGCCCATCTTCGGGCGCTTGGCCCGATCGCGATTTCCGCCGCATCCGAACACCACGATCAACCGCGCGGGCTCGAGTTCCCGCAGCGTCTTCATCACGTTGATCAGCGCGTCATCCG
>CBHXZU010000645.1:0-4113 GCA_966125105.1 uncultured Prosthecobacter sp. | reverse complement strand
AGAACGGCAGTTTCCCATACTGCATACGAGGGTTCGATTCCCTTCACCCGCTCTCCTTTCTCTGTTTATGCGGGCCTTCGGTCGGATCCGGAGGATTGGACGACGCGGGTAAGACGAAAAGTCAGACGGACTTGTCGCAAAATGTGTCAGAGTCAGCGCGAAATGATTGCCCGCTACTGAAACGAATCCCGCGCAAAGCACGCCGAGTCCGAGGGAAGAAACAGCAGATCGAATTGCCAAAGCAGGCTGTCGAGTTCGCGCAACATCGGATCGGCCAGGTCGGCGCAGCGGAAGCCCAACGCTTCCAGGTGGGCGCACATTTCATGAAAGCGAAGGCATCGCGGCGAGATCTGGAAATTGTACACCTCCACCATGATGGCGCTGGTTTGCTTCAGCGTTTCCTTTGCGCCGGCGAGGATCGGCAGTTCGAAACCGTGCGTGTCCAACTTCAGGAAATAGGGCGCCGGGAGTTTGCGACGCTTCACTTCCTCGTCGATCGACGTCACTTGGACAGTCCTCTCTTCTACTCCTTCCGCCATTCCCTCATAGATTCCGCTGCCATCGAGATCCGAACTTACAGTGAGCGTCGCGCTGCTCACTTGCTCGCCAGCCGCCGCAATCACAAACTCAACCGAAGGAAATTCCTGCCGTAACTGGTCCAACGCCAATCGGCGCTCTTCCAGCGGCTCGACGAGGAAATACTTCGAGTCGGGGAACGACTTCAGCATTTTCCTCGTCCAACGTCCCGCGGCTGCCCCCAAATCAATCACCGTCTCCGCGCGGATTCCGCGGGCTCGAGCTCGGTCGAGCGCACCCAGCATCGTCATTGAAGTTGTTGAGAGGGAGGAGCGCCGCTTGGACCGAAGTTCGAAACCAAACCGTTCCAACGCTGCGTTTATTGTTCTCCAAATCGCATTCTTTAGAACGCGGAGGGTCTTGTGACTTTCGACTGTCACACCGCGGCTCGCTGGGTGAGCAGGCACATTACATCCACTTAATTCGTGTTAGCCGGAGTCGCCAGCATAATCGTTTGATCGGGGCGATCCTTTGCCAGAAATGCCGCCATTCTGCGCCGGCAGTTTCATTCGATTTGCTTTATAAACGCGGACCGGGTGAGGGGCTACGCCGGCTTGCGGCCTGCCAGTCCCCAGGCAAAGTCGAGGGTATCGATATCGCTCACGGTCTTGTCCCGGCGGATTCGCTTGATGCGAGGGAAGCGCAGGGCGAGACCGCTCGGGTGACGGTCGCTTGGTTGGATCGTGTCGAACGCCACTTCGAGCACGACGTTCGGGCGAACTTCGAGGGCGCGTCCACGTTTGGAGATCGTGTTGGCCCGGAAGTGTTCCGTGAACTCCTCGATCTCTTCATCGGTGAGGCCGGAGTAAGCTTTTCCGATCGGCCAGAGTTGACCGTGTTCATCGCGGACGGCGAACGTGTAGTCACTCAAGACATGGCTGCGTTTGCCGTGACCGGGTTCGACGTAAACAACGACGACATCCAGCGTGGCGAACTCCTCCTTCACCTTTAGCCAGCTTTGTCCGCGACGCCCGGGTTGGTAAGGACTCGCGGCATCTTTGAGGACGAGTCCTTCGTGGGCGCGTTTCCGTTCAGCGCGGAAAGCAGCTTCGACTTCTGCGGCGGAGCGAACCGGCCAAACCGGCGCGATTGTCAGGCGATCTGGCAGGGCGAGTGCCTTGAGTGCGGCGCGCCGCTCGCGGAGCGGTTGGCGGAGGAGGGAAGCTCCATTAAGGGCGAGCAAATCGAAGGCGCGAAAGATGACCGGCACATCGCTCACGGCGGCGAACAAGTCGTCTTCCGTTTTTCTGCCCAAGCGCTTTTGCAAATCGAAGAAATCGAGCGCGGCGTTTTCGGCGAAAGCGATCAATTCGCCGTCAAGAATCACGCTGGGTTCCAGTTCCTTTGCGGATCGCGCCACGTCGGCGAACTGTCCGGTGACACGTTTGAGATCGCGCGTGTAGATTTCCACGCGGCCGTTCTCTGCGTGAAGTTGCGCCCGTATGCCGTCGAACTTCGGCTCGGCCCAATACTCCATGCCGAAGACGCCGAGCCGCTCGAGCTCCGCTGCGCGCTCCGCCGGTTCGAGGGGAAGGGGGGACGCGAGCATGGGTTGCAGTGGTTGGAACAATCGGAGCTGTGCCTGGTGAAGGCCTCCGGCGGCGGCAAGCCTGCCAGTTTCGCCGAGGTCACCCGTCAGCATCGCGGCTTCGCGAATGTCGACGAGTTCCGCGGAGAAGGCTTGCGCGATTGCTTCCTCGACAAGCCCCGCCTTGAGACCGACTCGCAAATCGCCGGTGAGAATTCGGATGACGTAGCTGCCTTGCAGGGTTGTGCGCGGACGGAGGAACTCGGCGAGCAATTCGGTTTTCACGAGCGGGCCGCGAGCATCCGCGAGCCTCGAAAAAAGGTCCGCCACTTCAGAGAGCTTCGTTTTCGTAATCGTTGCGAGCCCTGCACGCTCGTTCAGCGCGTCAAACGCAGCTTTGCCGGCGTCGCGATGCAGGGAGTAGAACTCGCGCAGTCGCTGCTCCGATACACCTGTGGCGGCTCGCAAAGCGCGCCAGATCACTGCGCCACCCGCGTTGACTTTGCGCTCATCGGAGGGCGGCAGGGACCGTCCGGAGAAAAAGGTGATGGCTTGCGCGAGTTCCGTCTCACGATCCAGCGTGCCCAGGAATGCCGAGAGCAGTTCGGTTTTTTTCAAACGACTGGAAGTCGCTCCTACTTGTTCGGCGACAGACGCAAAATCTGCAAAGCTCCCCGTGCCGCTCTCAGCCGATCCGCTGCCGCCTGATGTCTCCTCCGCAGGTCGTGCCGCTTTCTTTGGCGCGGCGAGTGTCAGTTCGAGCTGATTCCCCTCAGTGAGCGCCCAGGCTTCCACGCCGCGTTCACGCAGGTCGCTGGCAAAGGCTGCGGCAAAACCATGCAACGTGAGGACCCGCTCCGGTTTCACGAGTTCCACATAGCGGAGAAGATCATCGTAGTCCGCATGGTCGCTCAGCGGAAACGCAGCGTCGCACTGGTAGCGATACACTGCGCCAGGATCGAGCGCCCAACCCGTGAGGACAGCAAGGCGGCGCTTTCGAATCCTCCGCACCATCGTCGAACGCGCCGCGCTTGGCGGACACACGAGCACCTTGCCCTCCACCTGGCCCTGCGCGTAGCGCACATAGCCACCGGGGAAGTCCGGCTTCAACTCGCGGTAAATCTCCGTCATGTTCCAGACGCTTCCGTGCAGCATTGGCGTGAGACCGGCATTCAAGATGGCGCAGAGAATCTCCTGCGATTTGCCGAGGGAGTAGCCGAGCAGCACAGGCACCGCGCCCTCGGCCAGCGTCTCCTGGCAGAAGGCGATCATCTCCGCCATCACCTGCTTTGTGGGAGGCAGCCGATAGCGCGGCAGACCGTATGTGGTCTCCATGATGAGCGTTTGCGCATGGCGCCATTCACAAGGCTCCGCGCTGAGACCGGGCCGCAATTTGAAGTCACCGGTGTAAAGGAGAGAGCCTGCTTCCGTTTCGAAGTGGAATTGCGCGGAGCCGAAGATGTGCCCGGCCGAGAGCAGCGTGACGCGACCGCCCCGTAGCTGCCGCGTTTCGTTGAAAGGCAGCACATGCTCCACGCGCTGGCCCGGCACCCGCGCGCGCATCAGTGCCGCCGTTCCCGCCGAAAGGAGCACCTCCGCATGTGGAGCCGTGTGATCACTGTGCGCGTGGGAGACGAATGCAAACGGTCGCGGATCATACGGATCGAGCCACAAGTCGTAATCAGGGATGTAAACGCCGCGCTGGTGAATGACTCGAAGCACTGATCCCATTTCGGCGACGTTCCGTAATTGCGCAACGCCGAACGTGCCAGCGAGAGCGTTCGGATGTGACATGATCGCCACCCGGCACCGCGAGAGGCGCGCTGGACAATGTCGCGTCGCTTGGTCTCTTCTGACTCTTTCGAGAAACGACATGGAATCTTCGCCCGCCGTCCCGACCGCCGCTTCGGCCTCCATTGCAAACGCCGAAAAGGTCACTGCGACTGCTCCGTCGATCGACTTCAAGGAGTTGCTGGTACGCATCAGGGCGCTGTTGAAGCGCATTTACC
>CBHXZU010000644.1:0-4113 GCA_966125105.1 uncultured Prosthecobacter sp. | reverse complement strand
GGACGAATCGCGCGGGAACGTGCCGTCTTTCTGCCGCGTAGCAATGCGAAAACGGCTGAAGCTAGCCGTCATCGTTTGCGCGGATATCCTACTAGTTGGAAAGGGATCCTACACCTCCCGCCTCCCCTCCCGAAACCGCGGTTAGGAGAAAGCAAACACCGTGTCTGGCTTCCGCCACCTGTTGCAACCGCGCGGCCCGCGTCCCGGTAACGGAGGCGCGCGTCTAATTAGGAAAGGCGAGCGTCCTGACCCCGCTGGAACGCGTGAAGATTCCAGCCACGCCCGTTTCGATTTGGTCTCCATGAGTTCCCATGCAATCGGCAGTCGTGCATCGCGTTTCGGCGGAGGTTCCGCGGGCGTTTCCGAATGTTGAGATCACATTTCCAAGCGTTCCGGCACCTCCACGCAGGCGGGCGCTTCGATCCTTGGTTTCCCTTTTTTCGCGAAAGTTATTCACAGGCATGCGCGCTACTGCGGCAGGCATTTACATCGGATTGGAAGGGGCACGATTGCATTCAGTGACACTGGCTGGCTCTTCCCCTTTCGCGCTCATCGCGTCACCTTCGGCGCACAACGAAACGAACTATGAAAACACGCAGCAAATTCGAAATTGAAGCCATGGAGCGAGTGGAACTGTTTGGTCGCCGAACCGACCTCGCACTTACCCCGTGGCTGATCGCGCTATTCGCCAAAGTCAGCGCAAATCTGAGCAACGTCCGCGCCTGGGGCGAGGGGCAGATCTCCGGCTTGCAGACCCAAGTTGCCGGAACACGGCAGCGTCGCGCCTTGGCGGATGAAATCCTTTCCCGGCTTCGGGATATTGCCGACGTAGCGAAGGCGATGGAAGAAGAGGGCAAAACGGGAATGGCGGAGTTGTTTCGCTTTCCGCGCAAACCCACTCACGAGGTGCTCGTTCTCACTGCGGAAACCTTTGCGGAGCGCGCCTCGGGGATGTCGGCGGACTTCATTACGCGGGGACTGCCATCCGCATTTGTCACCGACCTGCACGAAAAGATCGCGGAGTTCCGCATGGCCACCTCAATGAAGAACAGCGGCAGAGCCGATCGCAGCGCGGGCACTGCCGGCCTGCTCGCCGGCGCTGCAGAGGGAATGAAGGCCATTCGAATGCTGCGCCGCTTGATGCGGATTCACCTTCGTTCCGAGCCTGCGCTCCTCGGCGCCTGGGTGCTTGCGGCGCGGGTTGAGCGCGCGGGGAAAAAGACGGTGAATGTCGGGGGACCTGGCTCAGCAGACGCGACGCCGCTGGATGAGAGGTCGATGGCCGGAGGTCAGGATGATGGACGGCAGGAGCCCGATGACGGAGGCTCAACTTCGCAACCTCGCTCGCGGTGGCATAGCTCTCCAGAGCTTTGTGCGGGTGGGAACGTCGGGCGGGCATCCGTGCGTCTGGAAGGAGGACGGCGCAACGATCTGCAGACCCGCGATCCAGTTTTGTGGTGAGAAGAGCCCGCACCGTCCATGAACCGCCACCCATCGCTCCATCCGACACAGCTCTCGGAGATGTATGTCGCCGCAGGCGTGCTTGCCCCATGAGGCCGCGCATCGCGCATGGCTTTACAACGCCGAGCTTTCCTCGGGCTGCCGGGCGGCGGCGAGGAGATTGCAGACTTCGCGGTCGGTCGTCTGGGAAAAGTCGTCGTAGAAACGGCCGACGGCTCCGAAGTCGTCGGGCTCGCTGACGGCGACCACAGCGTCGGCTTCCTCGCGCAGTTCGGCGCAGGTGCTCGCGGCTCCAACGGGAACGGCGAGGATGATGCGGCTGCACTCGAGTTTGCGCAGCGCGGCGATGGCGGCGCGCGCGGTGGATCCGGTGGCAAGTCCGTCGTCCACGAGGATCACGGTTTTGCCCCGCACATTCGGCGCGGGGTGATCGCCGCGGTAGAGCAACTCGCGCCGGCGAAGCTCCTCCATTTCCTCGGCCGCGACTTCGTCGAGCTTCGCTGCGGCGTTTGGCCATCGCCGGAGGACGGGCTCATTCACCACGCGGACTCCGCCGGAAGCGATGGCGCCCATGGCGAGTTCTTCAAAGCCGGGCAGTCCGAGTTTGCGCACGACAAACACGTCGAGTGGAACCCCGATCACTCGCGCGACTTGATATCCCACGGGAACGCCGCCGCGCGGGAGCGCCAGCACGATCACGTCTTCGCGTCCGGCATAATCACGCAATAGCTGGGCGAGGAGGCGCCCTGCTTCAACCCGGTCGTGGAAAACAGTGGCCATAAAGTGCCAAATAGAGATCGCGCTCGAGAGGGCTGATGGCGGCATTTCGAGGCCATGTGCCGAACGGCGCATGCGCTGTGATCTGAGATGGGAACGGACGAGCGGCGAAAGTAGCATTGCCAGGAAAGAAGAGGTCGAACGACGACAACGCCAAGGAGCGCGCCTTTCCATGCGCCTTGCCGCGTGAGCGGGCACCATGCGCTTCGCAATGCGTTGGCAGGTGAAGCGCAAATGGAGGCCCTCACTTTTCCACCTGAATAGCGATCGGCGGCGTTATTGGGCCGCTAGCGCGGCAGGGCGCCTGGAAAGGCGCCCCTCCTTGATCTTCATACGTTCCCGCGGCCTTTCTCACATCCGATGCCTCACCGCAGGGCGGAGTGCGTGGCGCGGAGGTGATCGGCGAACCACTGGCTCGCGAGTTCTGCCACGCGCTCCAGGGTTCCGGGTTCATCAAACAGATGCGAAGCCCGGGGAATGACGTCGAAGCGTGTCTCGCAGTGCAACCGCTCCCGCGCCTGTTCGTTGAGCCGGATGACTACGTCGTCTTCACTCCCCACGATGAGAAGCGTCGGCGACACGACCCTCTCCAGCGCTTCGTCGGCGAGATCGGGGCGTCCGCCCCGCGACACCACGGCGCTGATTTCCTGGCCGAGTTCCGCGGCAGCGACCAGTGCGCCCGCGGCGCCGGTGCTGGAGCCGAAGTAGCCGATCGGCAGGCGGGACAGTTCCGGTTCGCTCATCGCCCATCGCGTCACCTGCAGCAGGCGCGTGCTGAGGAGCCTGATGTCGAAGCGATACTGCCGCGTGGCCCAATCGTCTCTTTCCTCCGCGGGTGTGAGCAAATCGAAGAGGAGCGTGGCGAGGCCCGCTTCATTCAAAGTCCGCGCAACGAATTGATTTCGCGGACTATGCCGGCTGCTTCCGCTGCCGTGGACGAAGAGCACGAGGCCGGCGGCATCCGCTGGGACGGTGAGAGTTCCATCGAGCACAGCGCGATTGGTTGGGATCTGGATGTCGGATTGCATGGGCTGGAGTGGCGACGGCATTCCCTCCCATTCCCCGGACCTGCACTCCGGAAATGGAATGGGAGAAGGATCTGCGTGCCGCTTGGTTCGCTGTTGTAGTAGGGCGGGGACTTTTTCTCCGCCGGGCAATTGGACGGCGCGTCTGCGACCGCGGTCGTCCGAAAACGGGTGGATCAAATGCGCAAACGCCTTAATCGCAGCGAAGCTGATGTCGGGCGCAGAATTTTTGCGCCTGCCCCGCGATGTAGGGGAAAAGCCGATCCGCGGACGCGACGTTCTGCCTACGTGATTTTGACGGAGAACCTCGAGAAACTCACCCTTTTCTCCGTCATTGGCCGCTTTGCCGACTGGCAGCGGCGGGCGCCGGGAAGGACCGATCTCATTCCCGGCGCGCCCACTCTTCGGCTGCTTAAGCCGCTTCCGCCAACTCGCTGCGCATCGCGCTCTTCAGCTTGCGCAGGCCGAGTTCGATTCGCGTCTTGATCGTGCCCAAGGGGATGCCGGTGCGCGCAACGATTTCGCGTTGCGAGAGGCCATCCTGGTAGGCCAGCCGCACGGCTTGAGCTTGCGCTGGCGGCAACTGATCCAGGGCATGTTCCAACCGGGCGCCGAGGTCGCGCTGTTCCAGAGCGGCGTCCCCGTCTTCGATCTGATCGTTGAGCGGGCTTTGTTCCTCCTGCGCCCGCAGCCGCTGCTCGGCGCGGAAGTATGCCTGAAAACGGCGCACGCGGTCGAGCGCTCGACGGCGGGCCAGCGTGATCAGCCAACCCAGCGCGCGTCCCTTCTCCTCGGAGTAGTGGTCCGCGCGGTTCCAGATTTCGACATACACTTCTTGCAGGAGATCTTC
>CBHXZU010000643.1:0-4115 GCA_966125105.1 uncultured Prosthecobacter sp. | reverse complement strand
CATTGCTGGATGGGTAACCAATCGAGCACGCGCTGGATTTGTCCATCCCAATAAGTCCAGTCGTGCACGCCGGGCCTTTCTTCGTAGTGGTGCGCATACCCGATGGCCTCGAGGTGCGCGTGGAGCTGCCGAGAATCCGGAAGCAATTCGTCCTCAGTCCCGCAATCGAGCCACAGCGCCGGACGCGGACTCGTTTTCACCACGTTGCTCGCGAGCGCCGGGAGATCGGCATCACCGATTTGCAGATCCGGGCCAAAGATCCCCTGCCATTCCGCCAGGCTCACCCGTGATCCTGGGCGTCCGGCGGTTTTGAGCCGCCCCGCCAGATCGAGCGCGCCACTGAGACTTGCGGCGGCGGCAAAGCGATCGGCGCGCGCCAGGCCGACCCGCAGCGCGCCGTATCCGCCCATCGAAAGTCCCGCGACGAAGTTGTCCTCACGCCTTGAGGACAACGGAAAGAACTGCCGCATCACGCGCGGAAGCTCCTCTGTGAGATAAGTCCAGTAGCGGGGCCCGCTCGCCATGTCCTGGTAGAAGCTGCGCGCGACCGCGGGCATCACCACGGCAATGTTTTTCGCCGCCGCATATCGCTCAATGCTAGTGCGCCGCATCCAGATCGTGTGGTCGTCACTCAGACCGTGCAACAAATAGAGAGTCGGATAGCTCGCGCGCGCCGGCCCGCTCTCCATGCCGATTTGCCGCGTGGATTGTTGCGGCACCAGCACATGCGCGGAGACCGTGAGCGCAAGCGTATCACTAAAAAAGTGGCATTCGAAAAAAGCCATGCGCTCCGTTAGCGGCGAACGCCGGAAAAGAGAAGCGATTCACTTTCCGGCCGTTGCCCGAATCAACAGGGCAAGCCGCTCGATTTGGTAAAGGTCCCCTTTGCACCAGGGCACGTCCAGCCACGCATGCATTTGCTGCGGTGCTGGCGGTTCCAAATCCGTAGCGGCGCCGAATAGGGCGCGTCCAAAGTCAGGCGAGGTCGTGTAGTTCTCACCTCCAATCAATCGATCGCCGAATGCCATCCACCATCCGGGTCTCGCTTCGCGAAACGGACGCACCCGCTCTGCCGCCGTCCCGTCGTGACGGAGCATCACGAGTGCTGGTTCCGGCAGGTGCAGGTAGCGGGCGAGCTTGAAGTGATGCAGGCTCTTCGTCGCCACGTCTGTCGGTTGCAGGATGCGCGCGTTGATTCGCTCCAGATCGAGCCGCAATTGCAATAATGCGGCGGCCCTCGCTTTCGCCACCTTGGCCGTCTCTTCGTCCTTCGCCATGCGCGCAAGGTGGATGGCGGCATAGAGGCCCGCGAGATCTCCATTCAACCGCTGTGCTTCGTCGTGCCGATAGGATTGGGACGCCGGATCGAACTCGTAGTCCTCCTCGAGCAGCGGCCCGATCCGTTGACGAATGGCGGGCCATTGTCCCACCACCGCCGCTTCATCGCCGGATGCGAGCACGTATTCGAGAAAGGCATACACGCCCCATGCATCCCGGGCTTCGGTTGCGCGGGTGGGACGCAACTGTTCGGGCACAGTGTAGCGTTCCCGCGGCTGTCCTTGCTTCGGCGCGAATCCCTCGATTTGAAATGGCGGCGTTTCCCGCAGGCGATCGGCGAGAAAGGCCTTCACCTTCGCGCCACGCGGCACGTCGAGGCACGGCAGCGCGAGGCTCAGGACATGAAACAATTCATCCGGATGACCGAAATGAACCTCCGCACCGCTGATCCCGAGCTGATGGTAGAACGGACGCCACGGCCAGCCTTGGAGCAATTCATCCACGCGCAGCGCGAGCCTCTCGAAAACGTCAGTCGCCTGGAGCGGGATTTTCGGAACACCCGGCGCCGTATCCAACAATTGCACCTCGGCATCGCCAATCACCTGCCGCTCCCGCGCAACGCCGTCGCTGGAGTTGACGATATTCTGCGCGAAGACTGATGGCGCAGCGGTCGCGAGAAGCGCACCGACGAGCGCGGCGGCAAATGGAATGCGCGAGAAGGTCATGGAGTTTTCGGCGCAAAGCAGAGCACTTGCGCGCCCGTGTGATAGTAAACTCGCCCGCCCGCGACACTCGCAACGCCTCTCGCCGGACCGTGCCATTCATTCACGATGCCGAATGGCTGCCCCGCTTCACGGGCTTTCGCCAAACCTCCTTTCTCTTCCCATCCGAAAGTGCCCGGCCCGTAGAAGCCTCCGTAGGTGTCACGCTTCCCAAAGAGGCGCGCCGTTTTGCCGGATTTCAAATCGAGGCTGCCGAGAAAGCCCTGATGATTGCTAAACAAACGCCCCGTCGCGCACGACAACGTCTGCGTTTCATCGCCGATGTAATTGAACGTCATCCACGGCATGTCTTTCGCGCCGGCGGGCCGATCCGCTTCCTTGCTGGGAAATCCATGTCCAATCAGCGGCACACGACCAGTCGCGAGGTCAATGCGTCCAAAGCACGTGAATGGACGCACTTCACCGCCGCCATCCCACGTTCCGTAGGCGCTCCGAAGCTGGGTGAAGACTTCGCCCGTGGAGCGGTTCACACATGGCGGCGACGGTGGATTGTGCAAACCGCCCGTGTACAAAACCGGCGCGATCCAGGGCTCAGACCCATCGTCGATTTTGAACGCGTAGAACGTCTGCTCATCAGGGCGTTCGCGCAGAAACTTCACGATGAACTCCTGCTCAGCTTCCACATCCTGCGGCGTTCCCGCGATGTAACGCTTGTCCTTTCCGGAAAATCCCGCCCGCGCAACAAGCATCTCCTCATGTTCCCCGAGCACTGCGTGAAAATCCCTTACCGGATTTGTCGTGATAAATGCCAACCCGCCTGCAATCACCGGCGCATAATCTCTGGCGCTCAATCCAGCGAGCTTGCGCGACTTCCACCGCAATTTGCCATCGGCCGCGTCGAAACAGTAAACGCTCATGTCCTCGCTGGTGACCACGATCGAGTCGCCCGCTTCGGTCGCTGACGCGCTTT
Source organism: uncultured Prosthecobacter sp. (assembly GCA_966125105.1). Taxonomy (GTDB): domain Bacteria; phylum Verrucomicrobiota; class Verrucomicrobiia; order Chthoniobacterales; family Chthoniobacteraceae; genus SXWH01. The sequence continues at coordinate 1,145 of CBHXZU010000643.1, read as the reverse complement.
GCAGGATGGGACCATTGGTCTTCACCCGCCAACGCATCGATCCATCCTTGGCATCGATCGCGTGGAAAACACCGCCCCGCGAGCCGAGGTAAACAGTTTTTCCGCTAACCAAAGGCGCGGTCCAAAATCCGGATGAAGTCAGGTACTCCCAATTGAGCTTCCCAGTTACGGCGTCAATCGAGCGCAACTTTCCATCCATGGAGGCGCAAAAGACGGCGCCATCCGCGACAGCCACGGAATGCCCGATCGGTCCGTCGGTTTGAAAACTCCAACGTTCCGCACCGCTCGCAGCATCCCATGCATAGAGCTTGCCGGCATACGTCCCTAGAAAGGCGAGACCGTTTGCGACGATGATCTCAGCCCTTGGACCGGTGAGTTCTGTGTGTAGTTCCTTCCGCCAGGAAAGCTCCAGGTTCCCTTCCGGAAACTCGGAGTAATACGCCCCCCGCTGAGCGTCTCCCCGGAAGGTCGGCCAATCCGCTCCGACGGCCTGGCATGCAATCGCGCCAAGAGTGACGAGCGCATTCAGACACGTTCGAATTGCCGATAGCATTGCGCGCAATGTGAGGGCGCGAACGATCGACGCCAAGTCATCACATTGCGATTAATGCTTGGCCTCGGCCCCCTTGAAGGTGAGGCGGTCGATCACTGCGAGCATCAACGCAGAGACCACAAATGTTACGTGGATGATTACCTGCCACATAATGGCACTCTGCTGCATCTTTTCCGTATTGATGAATGTCTTCAGCAGGTGAATGGACGAAATGCCGATCAGGGCCGTCGCGAGCTTCACTTTGAGGATGCCCGCGTTCACGTGAGAAAGCCACTCCGGCTGATCAGGATGATTCTGCAAGTTCAGCCGGGAGACGAACGTCTCGTAACCGCCAACGATCACCATGATGAGCAGGTTCGCGATCATCACCACGTCGATCAAACCCAGGACGACGAGCATGATCTCCGTTTCCGCAATCCCATTCGTGATCTGGATCAAGTGCACCAACTCGACCATGAAACGGTAGACGTAGACACACTGCGCCACGATCAACCCGAAATACAGCGGTGCCTGCAGCCAGCGGCTGAGAAAGATCAGATTGCTGATAGTCCGTTTCGATTGCGCTCCGTTCTCGTCTGGCATGCTGCGGGAA
>CBHXZU010000642.1:0-4124 GCA_966125105.1 uncultured Prosthecobacter sp. | reverse complement strand
TTTGGAATGCAATCAGTCGGTCCATCTCCGCTTCGCTTCGATTCACTTCGGGCTCTTCCTCGCCGCTCCGGTCAGGACGAGTTCACTTTTCTTGCGCTGTAGATCTCTGGGCCTTTGGCCCGCTGCACACTCGCACACCGGCCATTTCCACTGAGTCGTCCCGCCTTAGCCGGGCTCAGTTCTCGTGCTGGATGCCGTCGATGTAGCCTTGCGCGCCGTTGCGCAGGTTTGCGGCGTTCGCTTCGTCGGTATCGATGTGCATCGCGAGGGCAAAGTTGGGATCCACGCGGATCCGGACATCGCCGAAAACCATCTCGCGATCCCCCGGCACGCGAACGCGCACGGTGCATTTGTCCTTTAGCCCGTAGCGGAGCGCGTCTGCCGGCGTCATGTGGATGTGGCGCAGGGCACAGATGACTCCCTTATCGATCTGCACGCTTCCGGCCGGACCCTGGAGGGTGCAGCCGGGCGAGCCCTCGATATCGCCCGATTCCCGGATGGGCGGATGGATGCCGAGCTTGAACTGTTCGGTCATCGCTATCTCGACCTGCGTCGCCTTGCGGGTAGGGCCGAGCACGCGAACGCGCTCGATGCTTCCCTTGGGTCCCACGATTGTGAGCTGTTCCTTGCAGGCGTACTGGCCAGGTTGGGAAAGGTCCGCGTGCTTGGTGAGCTGGTGGCCTTCGCCAAAGAGCGCCTCGACGTCCTTTTGCGCGAGGTGAATGTGGTGCGCGGAAACTTCGATCATCACCGGCTCTTTGCGGCACGCCTCGCTGACCCTGACGAGGTAGGAGTGATTGAGCGCATTCAGCGTTTCCCTCGCGATCATGCGTTCTTCATCGGTGGGAACGACCAGCACCGTGACTGGCGAGTCATCGGTGGAAATGCGGTCAATCGTCGCGCTTCCGCATGCATTCCGGTTCCTTTCCTCATCGAGGTGGATGCCCATGCAGCGAAGCCCCTGCAATGCGGCAGCGCGGACTCCGGCGCTGCCCTGGCCGATCCCGGCGGTGAAGATCAGAACATCGAGACCGCCCATCGCCGCGACGTAAGCGCCGATGTATTTGCGGACGCGGTAGCAAAACGCTTTCAGCGCGGTGAGCGCGCGAGCGTTTCCCCCATGCGCCGCCTTTTCCACTTCGCGCATGTCGTTGGAAATGCCCGAAAGCCCGAGCAGACCGCTCTCTTTGTTGAGCAACGTGTCGATCTGCTCGGGAGTCAGCTTTTCCTCGCGCATGAGGAAACCGAGGACGCCGGAATCGAGGTCGCCGCAGCGCGTGCCCATGATCAGGCCCTCGCCGGGCGTGAAGCCCATGCTGGTGTCTACGGAGCGACCGTGCTCGATTGCGCAGATCGAGGCCCCGCTGCCCAGGTGGCAGCTGATGATTTCCAGTTCTCTGGGCCGCCGGCCGAGATGTTGCGCTGCGGCGAGGGCTACGTAGTGGTGCGAGGATCCGTGAAATCCGTATCGGCGCACCGCTTTGTCTGCGTAGAGCCGATAGGGCAGTCCGTAGAGATACGAGTAGCTCGGGAGAGTGGCGTGAAATGCCGTGTCGAAGACGGCAACATGCGGGACCGCAGGAAAGATGCGCCGGGCTTCGCGGATGCCTGCGACATTCACGGGGTTGTGCAGCGGGGCGAGCGGGCCCAGTGCTTCGATCTCGGCGATGACGTCGTCGTCGAGCAGGACGGCATTGGTGAACTTCTCTCCGCCATGGACCACGCGATGGCCGACAACGCTGATGGCGGAGCGATCGCTGATGACGCCCGTGTTCTTGTCGAGAAGTGCCCCAAGCATCGCGTCGAATGCGCCGAGGAATCCGCCTTGGGGCAGTTCGCGCGCAATTTCGCCTTTGGGACTGGCCTGCTTCAGGCGCGTGCCCTTCGCGCCGATGCGCTCAACGTGGCCACGAGCCGTGTTCTCCGGATGTTCTGTGCTGAAGAAGCTGTATTTCAGCGACGAGGATCCGCAATTGACGATGAGAATGCACTCCGGCCGCTCGCTTCGGAGGGCGAGCATGCCGGCGACGTCCTCCTTCCGCGTGATGGCGGCGGCTTTCGCCGGATCGCTCATCACGTGCTGGAAACGGAGGCCAATGGTGCGGGAGATGTGCTGGACCGCCTTTGGCTCAGCCATGATGTGTGACTGAAAAAGTGTGAGCGGAACGAGCACGAGCCGGGTGGCAGTGGCCGCGACGAGATCGGCGACAATTGGGTCGCCGCTCATCAGCGCGAGTTCGCCGAAGGTCTCTCCTGGCCCGAGTTCGCCCAGCGTCTGCGCTTTCCCATCGGGAGAGGGGATGGAGGCGACAACCTTGCCGTCGAGGATCACCGCGAGGAAATGCACGTCATCGCCGAAACGGAGGATCGTATCCCCCGAGGCAAACGTTTCGACGCGAGAACCGCTGGCCAGGGCCTCGAGGCGCGCTTCCGAGAAGTCTGCCAATAAGGGAACTTTGCTTTTGAGGAACGAGAGGTCGGCGGCGTTCATGCTTCGAGATGGTGAGTGACGGCTCGGCGGGCCCTTTTGGAGCGTCAGGTGATTTGACGCGGATGCGTCATGTTCTCCGGCTTGAGGAGATCATCGAGGCGCTCCTTCGTGAGCCAGCCCTTGGCGAGCACCAGGTCGTACACGCTGCCGCCGGTTTTGAGCGCTTCCTTGGCGATCGAAGCGCTGCGCTCATAGCCTAGGACGGGATTCAGCGCGGTGACGAGGCCGATCGAATTGCGCACGTATTCCAGGCACCGCTCGCGATTTGCCTCGATTCCAACGATGCAACGGCTGCGCAGAATGATCGCGGCATTGCGCAGGAGCGTGAGACCGAAGAGGAGGTTAAAGGCGATGATCGGCTCCGCCATGTTGAGCTCGAACTCGCTCGCTTCCGACGCCATCGACACGGTCACGTCGGCGCCAATGATTTGATAGCAGACCTGGCTCACGACCTCGGGGACCACCGGGTTCACCTTGCCCGGCATGATCGACGAACCCGGCTGCATGGAGGGCAGCTTGATCTCATAGAGACCGCACCGAGGGCCGGAAGACATCCAGCGCAGGTCATTGCAGATTTTCGAAAGCTGCACGGCCGCCGTCTTCATCGTGCTGCTCATGAGCGCAAACTCGCCGGAATCCTGCGTGGCCTCCACGAGGTCTCCCGCAAGCGTGACTGGGATGCCGCTCACTTCCGCGAGTCGTTTCGTGCAGAGTGCTGCATAGCCGGGAGGGCTGTTGAGCCCGGTGCCGATGGCAGTGGCGCCCATGTTGATGGCAAGGAACTCCTCGCCGACACGGCCCAGGTGGCGGATGCCGTCGCCGATCATCACCGCGTATGCGCCAAACTCCTGGCCCAGCGTCATCGGCACGGCGTCCTGGTTTTCCGTGCGGCCCATCTTGAGCACATCAGCAAACTCCTGCGCTTTCGCTTCGAGGGACGCGCGCAATTCGCGGAAGGCGGAAAGCGTGTCGCGCAAAGTGAGGATCACTCCGAGTTTGATCGCCGTGGGATAGGCGTCATTCGTCGATTGCGAGCAGTTGACGTGATCGTTGGGATGGAGGTGTTCGTATTCCCCCTTCTTGAACCCGAGGATTTCCAGCGCGCGGTTCGCGATCACCTCGTTGGCGTTCATGTTGGTCGAAGTGCCCGCGCCGCCTTGCACCATATCGATCACGAATTGATCGTGAAGTTTGCCGCCAACAATTTCGTCGCAGGCCTTCACGATGGCATCTGCCTTGGCCTGGTCGAGCACGCCGAGTTCGGCGTTGGCGAGCGCGGCGGCTTTTTTCACGTAGGCAAGCCCCCGGATAAAGTGCTCGAAGTGGTAGAGGCGGATTCCGGAGATCGGGAAGTTCTCGACGCCGCGGATGGTCTGGACGCCGTAATAGGCGTCATCCGGCACTTCGCGCTCGCCGAGGGAGTCGTGCTCGGCGCGCACCGCCGAGACGGTCGTTGCGGTGCGCTCGCCGGCGATGCGTTCCGCCGCCATCCGAAGTCTCTCGCTGAGACGGGCCGCAACGCGTCCGACGATGCGGTAAAAGACATCGGGCTTTTCCGTACGCACTTTCTCGAGGGCGTCGCGCTTGATCTGCCAGACCTTCGCGCCTTGCCGGGTGACCGCGCTGGCGCTGT
>CBHXZU010000641.1:0-4125 GCA_966125105.1 uncultured Prosthecobacter sp. | reverse complement strand
GCGGGATCGGCCGCCCTCACGCTCGATCTTTTGTTGCGACGCGATCCGGCTAACCAGCCATTGGTTCAAAATGAATGCGCCGGCGGCCAGAATGAAGAGCAATCCCGCGATCCAGCGCGACACATTGAGCACACGGTGCAATTCCTCAGCGGAGTAGCCTTCAAAGAGCTGCATAGAAATCGATGGGCTTCCCGAAAAGCGCCCGGTGCAGTGGGGCAGGGCGATTGTGCCGGGCGGGGCTAAAATTGATACACGGCATTGATCTCCACGCGATTTCGGTCCGGGTTGGAGGCATCACTCGAATCCCCGCCGCTACCGCGCGTGCAGGCAACGGATCCGGAGATCACGAGCCGGCTGCTCAGGCGGTAATTTAGGGAAAGTGCGGCGTCGATGATCCTTTCTCCGCTAAAGGAGTTCTGCCCGGAACTCGCGCTCACCGTGCCGCCGCTATCCGTATAATTGAGCGTGAGAGATCCGCTTAACCTCGATGTGAAAAGCCGGGTATAGCCGAGGCCCACGCGAAAGGTCGCGCTGTCGCCTTCGCCGACGGCGTTCGTTTCCAATCCATATCGGGCGGAGAGGCTGAAGCTGTCCTGCACGGTCGGGTTGAAGTTAATGCCGAGTTCAGCGAGCGGGTCCACGCTGCTGCCGCCCCCGGAATAGCTTCGGATGCTTTCGCCGAAGCGCGTGGTCACGAAAACCCATCGTCCCAGGTGCCAATCGACGCCACCCAGCACATAAACAGTGTCGGCATCCGGCAAGCCCCCGTTTTTGTGCGAAGTCGTCTCGTAACGAACCTCCCCCACGAGCGTATAGCGATCCACGCGATAGCGAAACTCGTTGCCGATCGTGATGCTGGCCCCGTTGTCCTGTTCACGCGCCCCACCATAAAGGGAGAGTTCCCCTCCGAGCGAAGTCACCGTGCTAAATCGCGGGCGCCACTGCGCGCTGAGATCGATTTTGGCGTGCGCCGAAAGGAAACTGCTGTCGCCGCTTCTCTCATCTTCCGCCTGTTCTTCCTTCGTCCCGCGAACAAAATCCTTTTGCCCGTAATCCGGCTGGTTTGAATAGCTAACCCCAACGTTGGCGGTCAGGGCGAAAACGCGAGCGAACTGACGCTGGTAGGTGAGGCCAAGGGCGAGTTCGTAGCTGGGATCGATATCTTTGGCGTACACATCGGTGCCGATCCGACCGTCCCAAATCAGAATCTGCGTCTTCCTCCCCATTTGGTAGCTGCTGGAGAGCTGCGCGGTGGCAAAGGCGCTCCCTTCACTTTCGCCGTCGACGCTGCCGGAAGAAGTTTGGGGATTGTCGTCGTAGCCAAGGCCCAAGCTGATCGAGGTGCGGAATCTCGGAAGCGCCAGCCGGCCTTCACCTGTGGTGTACTGCGTCGGAGCCTGCCCGTAGAATCCCGGGACAATGAATGTCACCGGTTTGGCCTCCGGTTGAGTTTCCGGCGTTTCGCTTTCCTCGTTTGCGAATTGGACAGGCGGAACGCGTTCACGCCGGCGGACGATGTCGCCAACGGGATTTATCGTCGGGTCCGGCAGAGCGAGGATATCGGGGACGAGTTGTGGGACTGGCGGCAGGGGAGGGCCGATCATGTCCGGCGCCGGTGCGGGCGATGGCTCCGCAGGAACGGGCACGGATTCTTGGGGAGGCTCGGCGCGCTTCTGCTTTGGGGCTGCGGACGAAGTCGATTGCTCCTTTTTCAAGTCCCCATTCGCGGGGATCTCTTGCTTTGGCAGAGACTCGGAATTCTGCGCGGTGGCGTTTGGGAAAAGGAATGTAAGAAAAGCGAGGGGAAAAATGAGCGAGCAGTCATGTCGAACACGAACCATTACGGCCTTGGGCCGGAAGGTTTTTGACAAGGTATGCATCGTGACGTTCTGAGCAGAGGAGGCTCCGGACCGCGGAAAACGCTCAACATTGCGTGTATCCGGAATGCTAATCATCCGTCAATCAGGACCTGCGACACGGTTGCGGATCGGTTGCCGCAAGCGCTGGGAGGCGCAGCAGGATTTTTGATTGAGACGAGGCGCTATAATAGCGAGAACCACGCTAAGTTTAAAAAGGCGCGAGAAAGTGAGGTTTTGCCGAACTTGTTATTTGTGCAAAGCCGGCCGACAGGCATTCTCATTTCGCGCGAGGAGTGTGATTGCGTGGAGTCTGCAATGAACAAACCAAAGCTACTGATTGTGGATGACGATCCCGAGATCGGGACGCAGATGAAATGGGCGCTGACGAATCAGTACGACGTCGTGCTGGCGACGGATCGGCCGGGCGCCCTGCAAAGCTTCAAGGAAGAGCGTCCACAGGTCGTTATGCTCGACTTGGGATTGCCGCCGACGCCGAACGATCCCAATGAGGGCTTGGCCGCGCTTCGTGAGATCCTCGCGATCGACCCGGATACCAAGGTGGTGATTGTGTCCGGCCAAAGTGAGAAGGAGACGGCCTTGCGCGCCCTGGCTGAAGGGGCGTACGATTTCCTGTGCAAGCCTGTCGTGGTGGATGAGCTGAAGTTCCTGTTGGGACGGTGCATTTATCTCTCCACGCTGGAACGGGAATACCGCGATTTGCAGGCGAGTGTCCGGGGCGGGGTATTCGAAGGAATGATTGGCGCGAGTCCGCAAATGGATGGCGTATTTGCTTACATCCGGAAGGTGGCTCCGACTGCAGCGCCCGTGTTGATTTTGGGAGAGAGCGGAACCGGAAAAGAAGTCGCGGCGAATGCCATCCATCGGCGCAGCTCGCGCAAGGACGGGCCGATGGTCCCGATTAACTGCAACGCGATTCCGGAAAACCTCCTCGAGAGCGAGTTGTTCGGCCACGAAAAGGGGGCGTTCACCGGCGCGCATATGCAGAGGAAGGGGCTGATTGAGAATGCCGCGGGTGGAACACTTTTTCTCGACGAAATCGGTGAGTTGCCGGCGCCGATCCAGGTGAAGCTGCTTCGTTTTTTGCAGGAACGCACCTTTCAGCGCGTGGGCGGTCGGCAGGATATCCAGGTGGACGTTCGCGTGATTGCGGCGACGAATGCCGACCTTAAACAGGCGATTAGCGCGGGGAAGTTTCGGGAAGACCTTTATTTCCGTCTCGCCGTGGTGACGATTTCGCTGCCCGCGCTGCGCGATCGTGGGGATGATGCCTTGGTATTGGCTCAACAATTTCTGCAGCGCTTCGCTGCGCAGAATGGCCGAAACGGCATGAGCTTCGCCCCGGATGCGATCCGGGCGATCACGCGTTATGCGTGGCCCGGCAATGTGCGCGAATTACAGAACCGCGTGCAACGAGCCGTGATCATGGCGGACGGCAAACGGATCACCGCGGAGGATCTCGAGCTCCCATCCGCGGGAGCGACGGCCATTCCGACCTTGAAAGAAATCCGCGAGAGCGTGGAAAAAGAAGCGGTGCAGCGCGCGCTGAAGCGGAGCCTGGGCAAGATCGCGCCGGCGGCCGCGGAATTGGGCGTAAGTCGCCCCACCGTGTACGAGCTCATGGAAAAATACGGCTTGAGCAAGAGCGGCACGGACGACTGACCGTTTGAGCCAGCCATTTAGTCCGCCTAATCTCCACCAACCCTCCTCCGAACATGACCAGACTGAAAAAAATCATCATCGTCCTGTTCCTCGTCGGGGGCATGCTTGCACTATACTTCGTCCGGTTCTCGCCGGGCGCGCGCAAAGCGGGCCATTTAAGACGCGGGGAACAGTATTACGCTGCGAAGGAATACGACAAAGCGAAGCTGGAATACTTGAACCTGGTGTTTGCGGACAAGAAGGACCGCCATTCGCTGGAGCGGCTCGTGGCAATCTGCGTCGCCCAAGGAGTTCCTACGGAAGCATTGCGCTACCTGTTCGCGCTTCGCGCATCCGCTCCGGATGATCTTGGAGTCCGGCTGAACGCCGGGAAGATGTTTCTCATGATGGGGGATGTTCCTTCGGCGCAAAAAGAAGCCGCGGCCATCCTCGAAAAGGATGCGAGCAATGACGATGCGTGGGTGCTCCTTGCTGATACGGCCCTAACGAAAGAGGAGATCGGCGCCATGGCGAATCGCCTCGAGAAAGTTCAATCGCCGACCCGGGGGCAGCAATATGCCGCTGCCGTTTTGTCCATGAAGCAGGG
>CBHXZU010000640.1:0-4127 GCA_966125105.1 uncultured Prosthecobacter sp. | reverse complement strand
CGCGCCCTGCTGCAAGTGGCGGACTTCACCGAACGCGGCCTGCCGGCCACCTTCGTGACCGATCTGCAGGCAAAGATCACCGCGTTCCGCGCCGCGACCACGGTGAAGCTCGGAGGCAAAGCCAACCGCACGGCCGGCACCGCTGGTCTCGAAGCGGCGGCCGCCGCGGGCATGCGCGCCGTCCGCACCCTGCGCCCGCTCATGCGGGTGCACCTCAAGGCCAGCCCGGCGCTGCTTGCCGCGTGGAATCTCGCCGCCCGCGTGGAGCGCGCGCCGCGGAGTTCTGGCAGCGGAAGCTCGGGCGGTGGTTCCGGCGGAAGCTCCGGCAGCGGAGGAAGCACGCCGCCGCCGGTGGTGGATCCGCCGGTCGGAAGCTGACCCCTGCGGGGCAACGTCCAACGTCGAACGTTCAACTTCCAACGTTCAAGGGAAGTGAGCGCTGGCGCGGTTGAGAGAAAGAAGTTACGCCGCCTGTTTCGCGAAAGCGGAGCAGGCGGCGTTTGCTTGCAGATGGGGGACATGAACGTGTCCTGTTGGATGCTACACACGCCGATTGGCTCCACTAAGTTCGGAGGCCCGAACGTTCAACGAGCCACACACGAATGTCGATTGGCACCATTGCCGTCGCAGTATGAAGAAAGTTTTCGTCCCGCGTATCTCCCACCCAAATCTCAGTGTCGCCTTGCGTTTTCTTCCAAAGAAAACACGTGGGCATCACTCCCTCCAATCCTGATTGAAGCAGGAATTGATCGACAGCTTCTTGATCCGGTGGTGTGCCCGTGATGTAGGGCTGCGTGGAAAGAATCCTTCCGTCGTTGGTAATTCCAAGAGCGGTTGGCGCAGCTCCGAAAAGCGCGTCCCACCACCGCAGCCGGGCGAGATACTCCGCTGGGGTTGCTTTCTCCTGATACACCCGGCCGTCACGCAGGTAATAATAGTCGCCGAAAATGCCTGGTCTCGTGACTTTGACCACCGTCGCGTCGCTTTCCCGATAGAGTACCAGATGCTCAGAGCCTTCGGCGAGACGAGGTAGCTCGATGCATTCCTCCGGATGATGCGGGCATGCCCACGCCCAATCGCGCAACACTGCGCTCTGCCGGGCAATTACTTCTTCGACCGATCCTTCAAGTGGGCACGCACCTGCTTCAATGCATCCGCCAAGGTAACTTTCCGCGGTCTTTCCTTGATCGCATCGTTCACACGGCCACGGATGATAGCAAAGTCTCTCACAGCCTGCGGCGGAAGATCGCGCTGGGTCTGAATTGGTTGAGAGACTTTCATCCGGAGGAACTGTGGCCATGGTTCCCCAGATTTCAACACCGGATTACGCAACCTTCTCAAGCGGAGGATTGCGTTTTGATAATTGGCGGCCGGACGCTTGGGCGCTGTGATGAAGGAGACTTGGGATCCCGCGATTCGGTTCACTGCCATGATGCTTTCCCCGAAGCGCTGAGCTAGTTGCCGACGCGGGCGAGATACCGCTTCACGGAGCGCGCCATGACCTCTTTGGCGTTCGCCTTTACCACGCCGTGCGGAAATGCGCCGTAGATGCGGTCGAACGCCACGGGTTCCAGGATCTGGGCGATCTTTCGAACGTCCACTGCGCCGAGCGGGACGTAGTTTGGGTAGCTCCACATGAAGCTAACCCAGTTTGGGTCGGGGCAGATTTGCGGCTGATCACCGGAAAACAAGGCGCCGCGGCCTTCAGCGCCCGCAGGCCAGTGCAGCACTTCGAACCCCGCGAAATGGCCCGGGGTATGGATGAGGCGAACATCGCCGGGCAATGCCTTGGAGTCGCCTTCCCAGAATTGGATGCGGGCGTCCGGTCGCTGCACCCACTCGCGATCGGCGGCGTGCAGATGAATCGGGACGTCGCCCAGCGCGGCGCTCCATTCGACCATCGATGTGTAGTAGTGCGGGTGGGAGATCGCGATGGCGGCCACCGGGCCAAACTGCTTCACGGCGGCGACGGTGGCGTCGTCGATGAGGGACACGCAGTCCCAGAGGATGTTCCCGGCGCCGGTCCGAATTAAAAATGCGCGCTGGCCGATGCCGAACTTCGGTTCCGTGCGGATGCTGACCACGCCCGGTTCCTCCTCGCGGAAGACATTCGCAAAGCCCTGCCGTCGCATGGCGGCAAGCGTGGTCCACGCCTGGCCGCCCGGGCCGACGTACTGGCGCTCGTCCAGGCAGATCGGGCATTTTTCCGGCGCGCCCGCGGTTTCCCCGTACTGGGTGCCGCAGGTCGTGCAGAGGTAGAAGTCACGTTGCTTCGCGGTGTCTGGCATGGGGTGGGCTTGCGCCTGACTATCGAGCGAATGCCAAAAGAGGTTTGTTCGGCCAGCCTGAACTGCTCCGCTCCGTTGATCCCGCCCCGCGGGTCAAAGACCCGCGCTCCTTTACGCAAGCGCAAAACCAGATCGCCAGCGTAAGCGCGGGTTGCGCGGAGATTCGCTGAGCCGTCGCTTCCAACGATGGCGCGCCCGCCGACAAAGACGGCTGGGAAGCGAACGAGCGTCTTCAGCATGACGGCTGAGTCGTCGCAAATCCGCCCTGCCAACTTGATCGCGGTTTCGCGTTGTATCTGTAGGTCATTCCAATGCTATCGCCGTGATGATGCATTGCCGCATTTCGGAGCATTCTCACCGTATTCATGCGAGAGGACACTTCGCCACGCGCGCGGATGTTGATGAGCATCGCGCGCGAGTTTTGCGCGCGGGCGTCATCCTGGCGGAGGCATTCGCGGGAACTCGTTATCGGGATTACTTGGTTTCGGCGAGGTGAGCCGCTTCACTTCCGATTCAGTTATGCGAATCGCATCCAGGAGTTGAGCGACTTCGGCGCGCAATTCGGCGAGACGGCGCTCCGCCGCCTTCCATGGGTCCGAGGGAAGTTCACACATGCTGATTCCGCGTTTATTGGATGCCGCAAGGAAACCGGGGCGTGACTGCGGCCACGCCCCGGGCATTCGGGGATCCCATGCTCACGACTTTTTCTTCGGCAACGTGATCACGAGGAGTCCTTCCTTGCGCTCCACTTCCATTTTGTCGGATTGCACGGGTCCGGGCAGCGTGAGCGACTGGGAGTAGCTGGACATTGTGAAGCTCTCGGCCGCGACTGCCTCGGCATCCTTCTTCTCGCGCTGCTCCGCTTTGGCCTGGATCGTGAGGATGTCGTTCATGACCTTCACGTCGATCCTGTGAACGTCGCGTCCCGGCAGGTAGGCGCGGATGATGTAGCGATCGTTCTCATCCTGCAGATCGATGCTGGAGCCGAACTGCGGCTGATCGAAGTAGCTTCTTCCGTCGAGGCGCAGGCGGAAGTCTTTGAAGGCATCCTCGAACACGCGATCCATCTCGCGGCGCATGTTTTCCATGCGCGTGAGCACGTCCTGCTCTGCGTCATTTGGCGCGAGCAAAGACGAGCCGCTCTTCGTGCTTGCGATCGCGGGATCAGTCCCCAGCGGCACGGTGATGACCAGGGTTTGGCCAAGCCGCTGAACGTGGGGCAGGGCGACGGACGCGGCATTGCGCAACACGATCGATTGCTCGTATCCGCCCTCGCCGGCGATCTTCAGGGTATGCCCATCCATCGTCACTTTCACTTTCGACAGGTCGCGGTCGGGCAGGTGAACGCGGACGGTATAGTGATCCGACTGCTCTCGCACATCGATGGATGCCGAGTAAGCGGATTTGTCTCCCGCTTTCTTGCCGGTGGCTGAACGGAAGACTTCGGACATTTTGTCCTCCCACTTCTTCATGCTTTCGAGGAACTGGCTACCCCAGCCCTTCGATTGCTGCTCGGCGCCCGATGAGAGAGGCGCACCTGTGAGAGCGCAACCGAGGACCAATGCGGCACCCAAACTGATTCGAGTGTATGGTTTCATAGTTTGCTCCTTTCTAAGGTGTCTCTTAAACGTGCACCGGGTTGGACCAAACGAACCGCTTTCGCCGTTCAAAAAATCCGCGAAAGTTCGATGAACATTTTTCGCAGTTCCAATGTCCTTTCAGCCAAAGATCCAATTGAAACAGAAAGGAGATTGAACAATGGCAATCAAAGATCTGATTCCTTGGAAACGAACGGAAAATGCGCTCGCGCGGCGCGATGAAAACGAGCCGCCGTTGCTG
>CBHXZU010000639.1:0-4135 GCA_966125105.1 uncultured Prosthecobacter sp. | reverse complement strand
TCGATTTCGCCGCGTCCGGGGACGCCGGCGGTGTGCACGTGCGCGATGTATTCGCGGTATTGGCGGATCCGGGTGATGACGTCGCCGTGCATGATTTGCACGTGGTAGAGATCGAAGAGCACCTTGCAGCGAGGTGAGCCGATCTGCCTGCAGATCTCGATCGTGCGCTCCATCGAGTCGCAGAAGTAATCCGGGTGTCCCTTCATCTGGATGTCCACGCGGCTGTTCAGCATCTCGATGCAGAGCGTGACCTTCTTCTCCTCGGCGAAGGGGAGGATCTCTTTCAAACCTGCGACCATGTTGCGGATTCCGTCCTCATCTGTGAGACCGCGTCGAAATCCGCTGAAAGTGATGACCCGCTCGACGCCGGCCGCTGCGCAATCCTCGATGCGCTCGCGAAGTTTTGCGTGGCACTCGGCCCATTCCTCCTTGTGCGCGAAGCCTTTGGCAAAGCCATGCGAGCTGGAGATGGCGCACGTCATGCCGAGTTCCTTGAGCAAGGGCCACACTTTCGGATCGCACAATTCAACCGACTGCAGGCTCATCGCGGCCGCATGGCGCGCGAGTTCCTCCACCTTCATCGGATTGAAACACCACGGCACGACCGATTGTTTGATGCGTCCGTTCTTCACTTTATACGGACCTGCGGCCTCTTCAGCAGAAAGGAAAGGAAGGTGAGCGGTCGCAGAAGCGGCAGCCAGGGTGGCAAGGGCGGTGCGGCGATTCATGCGCGCAGGCTGAGCACGGCGGGGAGCTTCGCGGAAGTCTGAAGTATGGGCGTTCCGCTGGAGACCCTCGTGGGGAGCGACTTGCATGCAGACTCCACGCTCCTGAAGCCCAGCTCATTCCAAGCCGCCCCTTCTCGGCGTTCAACTCTCGGTTGCTGCGGATGTATTGCAGCGGCAGCGCGTTGTTCCCATTTTATAACCACTATAATGGATTCAGTAATTCACCCGGCCCGTTCGTCCGCGACTTGCGAAACAGTAGCACATGGACGGAACGGTCAAACACCCAGCCACCCTACTGGTCGTAGACGACGAGCCGGGGATTCGAGAAGTGATGGCGCTGGCGCTTATTGCGGGAGGTCATCACTGCATTGCCGCGGCCGACGGAATGGAGGCGCTCGCCGAAGTCGCAAAACATGAGGAGATCGAAGGAGTCATCACCGATCTTCACATGCCGAAATTGGACGGGCTCGAACTTGTCCGCAGGCTGAGAGAAGCGCGCCCGGATTTGCCGGTTGTGGTTTGCAGCGGTTGCATTCCCGACGCACACCGAGTCGCGTTGCACGAAATGGGCATTTCGATTTTGCCAAAGCCGTACACTGCTTCGCAGTTGCTGCGCTGTGTCGATTCGATGTCGCACTTGCCCTGCTCGGCGGCGGCCTGATTCGCTTTCTAGAAGAGGTCGGAGATCAGTGGCCGCCGGTCTGGTTGGAGAGCGGGCGCGGATGGGACAAATAGGTCTCATGGGTCCTATAGGACCAACTTTGACCGCTGACCCGACGCTTCTTCCCCAGCGCCGCAGAGCCGCAACCGAAAGATGACAGGAGTGGTGTGAATCTGGAAGGCAGGAAAAGAACCTCAGGAAAGGATGAACGGTATTTGATGGCGCCGCCGGTGAACTCTCCGGTCTTCGTTCAGGGGAGCTTTAGTTCCTGCCTTCCAGTTTAAATCCAAAGTTGGATTCACCGCGTGCGCGCAAAGTTTCGGGAAAGTAGTGCAAGGGCGTGTCCCGCGGCCCCGGGCATTTCGGAGCTTTCCTCCCGCGTTGCCTGCTGCTAGCTCCGTGCGGTCTTGCGATTCCGCGCATCGCACCGCACCGCTCGAATGCCCAGCCAACCTTCTTACACCGTCGCCGAACTGTTTTGTGGATGCGGCGGCTTTTCCCATGGCTTATCGCGGACTGGGCGGTTCCGGACGGTGCTCGGGAATGATGTGAAGCCGTATGCGCTCGAGACGTTTCGCCGCAATCATGCGCAGCACGGTGAGCCGGCGGTGATCTCGGGTGATATCCGCGCGGTGCCGGATGCGAAGATCATCGAGATGCTCGCGGAGCAGGGAGTGTCGGAGCTCGATTGCCTCATCGGCGGACCGCCGTGCCAGGGCTTTTCGCAGATGCGGCGCGGCGCCGGGCGCGAGGGCTCGAAGATCGTTCGCTTTGGCGGATACGACAAACTCGACCAGGATCCGCGGAATGATCTGGTGCTGCGCTTTCTCGAGATCGCCGCGGCGCTGAACCCAAAAGTGATCGTGATTGAGAATGTGCCGCAGTTTCTCAGTCACTACCACGACGGGCAGCGCGGCGGGATTGCGCGGCAGGTGGAGGAGATTCTCGGGGAACTCGGATATGAGACGGCGCTGGGGGTGATCAATTCTGCTGACTATGGTGTGCCGCAATTGCGTCAGCGCGCGATCGTGATCGCTTCGCGGATCGGGCGCATTCCGCTGCCGCAGCGGACGCATGGGAATCCTTCCGAGCCACGTGTCGCGAGGATCGCGCCTTGGGTGACCGTGCGCGATGCGCTCGCGGATTTGCCGGCCGATCCGCCGATGCGGGACGCTGCTGGGGATTCGGAGCAGCGATATGCGGGCGCGGCGAGCAATGCGTACGCGAAGTGGTTGCGGACTTCGAATAAGTTTCCGGCGAATCACATTACGCGGGCGTATCAGCAGCGAATCATCGACGTCATTCGCCACATGCAGCCTGGTGAAACGTGGGACGATGCGAGCGCTCGGATGCGGAAGACGTACGATCGCATGGTGGAGAAGGCGGTGCTCGCTGGAGAAAAGGAACGCGCGGCGCGGAAACGCCTGGCGGCGGAAGGGCGGATCATTCCGACATTCTACAAGCGATACTATTGGAGCGCATACACGAGGCTGAATTGGGACGAACCGGCGCTGACCATCACGGCGAACGCGAACTTCCTCGGCTCGGGACGATTTACGCACCCGGAGCGCGATCGCGGCATTACCATGCGCGAAGCGGCGCGGTTGCAGTCATTTGATGACGCGTTCACTTTCTACACCGCGAAGGGCGCGGGTCGGAAAGAGAAGATCGGCATCGGCCTCGATATGATTGGTGAAGCTGTGCCCCCCTTGGTGGGAAAGGTGATCGGCGAGGCGGTGGCTGCGCAGATGGATGCAGCGGGCGAAGGAGGACGCGCTCCGTCGCAGGACGAGAAGCTTTCGCGGCCGGCAGCGTAGCAAGGGGGCGATTCATTCACCCATGGCCGACATCTGGACGAAGCAGAAGCGGTCGGAGGTGATGGGCCTGATCCGTTCGCGGGGGAATCGACGAACGGAAATGCGATTGATCGAGGCATTTCGCAGTGAAGGGATCAGAGGATGGCGTCGCCACCTACCGCTGCCGGGGAAGCCGGACTTCGCATTCCGCGCCGAACGGCTGCTCGTCTTTGTGGACGGATGCTTTTGGCACGGCTGCGCCAAGTGCTACCGCCGTCCGGCTTCGAATCGCACCTACTGGGATGCAAAGGTGGTCCGCAATCGGAAGCGAGACCGGAAAGTCACTCGGGAATTGAAGAAACGGGGATGGCGGGTTCTGAGGGTCTGGGAGCATGACCTGAAGGCGATGCCGAAACTGATCCGGCGCGTGCGCAACGCGCTGGCGGTTCCGAAGGAGGGGTCTTAGTGATGCCCGGAAGGTTTCGGCGTTCGCGCCCGAGCACCTGGCATACTGGCCCGTGCAGGGGAAAAGGCTCCGTTGTCGGAACCGGCTTTCGATTCTCCAGCTGGCGTCAGGACGTCCCGGCCGGCGAACACTGATTCGCAACCGTCGGAATGTGTTTCGGAAGCGGCGGAAACTGAATTCAGCTCCGCCGGAACGTGATTGGTGAGCGAAAATGCGCGATTCGTGGCACGCGACATCTGTTTCGTGAGCGACGGAACGTCTTTCGGATCGCGCGGAAGGCGAATTCAAGTCCGGCGGAACGCGAAATTATTGCGACGGAACGTGTTTCGTGGCACGCGACACATGTTTCGGAAGCGACGGAACGTCTTCCGGATTCCTCGAACGAAATGGTGACTGAAGTGTAATGCGCTACTAAACGGCTACCGGTCCGGAGTTTTCGGCGAATCACCCCGGTGTTTTGGAACTGGCCTGAATTGAGCCAGCC
>CBHXZU010000638.1:0-4138 GCA_966125105.1 uncultured Prosthecobacter sp. | reverse complement strand
GCAGCCTTCCCGCTTCGCGACTTTCAGCAGGCTCACGCGCAGGTCCTGCCGCGCTGGGTCTCCGTCGATCTCCACCGCCTTATCCAGGCGCGCCGCTTCCGCGAAAACCCGCGCCCAATCGCATTGCAGGCCGAGCCGGCGATTCCACATGCGCGTCTGCGGGTGGCCGAGGATTTGAATGTCCGGGTTGCGAAGCCCGGCGACGTAGCGATCGGTCTGATGTTCCGTTCGCCGCAGGGCGGAGTGAAAGCAGCCGAGCACGAGATCGAGCTTCGCGAGCGCCCGCGGATCCATGTCGCCTTCACCAGTGGGGGAAAGATTCACCTCCGCCGAATGCAGCACCGTGAGCGCCACTCGCGCGGCTTTGAGCTGCTGATTTACCGCCGCGATCTCGTCCGCTTGCTGCGCGAGGCGCCGTTCATCGAGACCGTTGGCGATGGCGAGCCCCTTCGTGTGATCGGTGATCGCGATGTAGCGCAGCCCGCGTTGCGCGGCGCCTGCCGCCATGTCGGCGACGGTCGCGCTGCCGTCGCTCCACACGGTGTGCATTTGCAAATCTCCCTTGAGCCGCGCCGCCCAGGTGGGATCGGTGGCGAGGATGCGGCGTGCCTGGGCGAGGGTGAGAAACTCGGAGCGCTCCGGCGGGGGCTGCAGGTCCGCGGGCGGCGATTCGATCCAAGCCTGCACTCGTTTCGAAAGGGATGGCCCGATGCCGTCGAGTTCCTCCAGCGAGCGGCCGGCGGCCAGCAGGTCGGTGGCTTCTTCCGGCCACATGAACGCCGCATGTGCTGCTCTGCGGAAGGCCCGCTCACGATGGCCTTCGGCGTTGTTCGCCTCGCGGACGAGCAGTTCCGCGATGCCCGCATTGTCGATCCGGCGAACGCGAGAACCCATGGCGCCCCGCTATTTCTTTCCACCTTTGCCGCGAGCCGCTTTCGCTCCTTTGGCGTTGGCGGTCGCCGTCTTTCGCGCGCTCGCGGCGGCGCTGAGGGCCCGCGTTTGTTTGTTGGACGTTTTTTCCGTGGGCGTCACCGCGCCGCTGCGCGATTCGGCCACTCCAGCAGCCTTGCCCGACCGCCGGCGGCCGGGCGCCTTTGCTTTCGTCGCGCTGCTCTTGGCGGGACGCGATTTCGCATCCATCGCCGCTTTCGTTTTCACGGGACGCTTGGTGTTCGCCGTGGATCGCGGCTTTGCCTTGTCGCTCGTTCCGGGCGCGTTCGTCGATCGGGTGAGTTTAGAGGAGGAGCCTTTTCGGGATAATTCCTTTTTGCCTGCCATATTCGCGTGGTTCTCTGCTGGTTCGGATTCCAACGGTGCCGCGCGTGCCTGAGCATCCTTTAGGGCCGGGGAATGAAAAGTCACCGATCAGGACAAAAAAAGTGCGGCCCCCCGGTGACGATAGTCACCAGAGAGCCGCTGTTCCCCCCAGAACGAGACGAAGATTAGCGACGTTTAGGATTTTGCCAAGGGAATTATGGAAATTCTTTTGCAACGGCCCCGCTTTCGTCCGTCGGCGGACACGGGAGGTGGAAAGGCTAGGAAACCTGAGGCATTCCCGTGCGCGCGCTTCGAAACGTTTGCGCAGCGTGAAACTTCCGGTGAATTCCGTTTGAAAGAGAAGGGCCTCGCTTTGATTCGCGTGGGAAAATCGTGTTTAATAACGCGACAGTGCGTGCACTTCTGCTGCTTCCGTGGTAATGATTCGCGCCATGAACCAAAGCTCCTCCCCGTTTCGAAAAATGCCAGTCATCCCTTACATCGGCGATTGGGACGAATTCGATGACCGGTGGGGCACGATGGATGCGTTTTGCGAAGTTCTGAAGGAGGACTTCTGGGAGGCCTGCAAACTCTGCAAGGACACGCCCTCGCCGTTTACGCGGCGGATGGTGGTCCGCACATTCGGCTCCGCTGTGGATGGCATCGCCGCCTGCATGCGCGAGATGGCAGTCGGCGCCTGCAAACTCTGGGGCCGGCCGCTCAATCCGTTCCTCACGGAGAAGGCGAAAGAGCGCGAGAGCTCGGCTTATTACAAGATCACGACGAGCTACCGCCTCATTGCGGAGTTCGTTCCGAACTGCCCGCTCGCGAAAGTGCCGGATAGCCGCTGGAACCGCCTGCAGCGAGCCTTGGCGCTGCGAAACAAGGTGGTCCACCCGACGACGGTGGCAGACCTGGATGTCCCGGATGGCACGGCCCAAGATGCGTTCGCCGATTTGATCCAGTCGCTGGAAGATCTCATCCATGACTTCGAGGCGTTCTGGCTTTGGTACATTCGAGAAATGGAGCGCATGATCCGGAGCGTCGGCGGCCGCAGCCAGCACATCCTGCCGAAGGTCGGGCGCAACGACCCGTGCCCGTGCAAACGCGGCCGGAAGTTTAAGGATTGCTGCGGCAAGCCAATCAGCGCGCCTCGAGAAGAGTAGCGGCGTGAGTGACGCTGCAGCGCTTGCGATCCGCAATCCGAAATTCGAAATCCGCAATCGAAGGAGTTGCCAGTCGCGGGTTGTTCTGCCGTAAACGCGCACACTTCTCGCATGAAACTGCTCTCCTCGTTCGCCGTCTTCTCGCTCTCCGTCTCGGCTTTCGCCGTTCCTGCTGGTGAAACATTCCGTCTTTGGTCCGGCGACGCGCCGGGCGCGCTTGGCCAGGCGGATCATGATATTCCGACTCTCACGGTGTACGCGCCGTCGCCGGATAAGGCGAATGGAACAGCCATCGTGGTTTGTCCCGGAGGCGGCTATGGCGGACTCGCGGGTCACGAAGGCGACGGCTACGCGACCTATCTTTCCGATAACGGCTACACGTGCTTCGTGCTGAAATACCGCCTCGGCAGCAAAGGTTACCGACATCCCGTAATGCTCGGCGACGCGCAGAGGGCGATTCGCACCGCGCGCTCGCAAGCGGAGAAGTGGAAGATCCAGCGCGTGGGCATCATGGGCAGCAGCGCTGGAGGACACCTTGCGAGCACGGCAGTGACGCATTTCGACTCGGGAAAGTCCGACTCGTCGGACCCTGTGGAGCGCGCAAGCTCCCGCCCCGACTTCGGCATTCTCTGCTATGCCGTGATTAGCATGGAGGACGGCGTCACGCATGGCGGCTCCAAGGCGAACCTCCTTGGCAAAACGCCGGATCCTGCGCTGGTCGAGCTCCTCTCCAACGAGAAGCAAGTTACCAAGGACACTCCGCCGTGCTTCGTTTGGAGCACGTGGGAAGACAAGGCCGTGCCGGTGGAAAACAGCCTTCGATTCATCGGTGCGATGCAAAAAGCCGGCGTGCCTTACGACTTCCACGTTTACCAAAAGGGCCCGCACGGTATCGGGCTGAGCTCCGGGAAGAATGGTGTCCCGGCTGGGGATGTTCATCCGTGGGGCAAAGATCTGCTCTTCTGGATGAAAATCAATGGCTGGGGGAAGTAGGCGAAGGGCGCGTTCGTTTTGTCGGCGCCAACGCAATTACGACGCGGCGTTACCGCAAATCGCAGGCTCTGTGAGTTCGAGCTCGTAGCGCGCCACAAAGTAAGGCCCCACCTGCCGATCGCTGTGATGGCGAAAACCAAAGCGTTCGTAAAATGAACGCAGCCGTGGACGAGTCGCCTCGCAATCGAGCCTCAAATATCGCCGGCCAAGCTCACGCGCCCGCTCTGCCGCCCACTGCAGTAGCGCCGACGACACCTGCCTTCCCGCAAACTCTCGTTGGATCGCGAGGCGATGCACGTAGGCTGCTTCGCCCGATGCTTGATCCGGCCAGAAAAGGGGATCCTCGAGTTGAAATTTCACCGTTCCCGCGATCACGGCGTCAATCTCGGCCACGAAGAACAAGCCGTCGGAAACATCGCCTGCGATGCGCTTGGCATTTAGCTCGTCGGCTTTCCACATCGGCTCTCCGCGCTCGATGAGCCACTGTGCTGCCGCGGTCAGGACGCGTGAAACGACCTCGGTTTCGTGAATCCCAGCCTGTCGAATATTAACGTGCATGCGCGTCGCAATAGAGAGCACGGGATTACCAAACGCGCCGTTCGAGAGTGACAAAACCGCTGCGTGCTCAACGTTTGATCGGTGCGGTAAGTATACGCACGCTGCCGTCCGCGAGTGCGACCGGCACGCCACCGTCGGGCAGCGTGTAAAGCGCGCGGATTCTC
>CBHXZU010000637.1:0-4138 GCA_966125105.1 uncultured Prosthecobacter sp. | reverse complement strand
ACCCTGGCAACGCGTTGCGTCTCGCCATGACATCGTGCCGCGTCGATCGATCCTCCCGCCGCGTCGATGCGACTCGATGGCGCGACGCCAGGACTCGTTCACGCGACACAAAAACACGCTGCTACATCGGGCAAACACGGTGCCGCGTGCCTCGAACATCTCGCCGCGCCGGGCGAACAATGTCACGGGAAGCGCACAGCCCCTACTTCGCAATGACGCGAACGAGGAGCTGGCTCAGGATCACTTCCGGGTCCGTCGGCGCCGAAACCAGTGCCACATTGGCATCCAGGCAGGCCTTTAGCGATTCGCGCAGCTCCGCCAGCTCGTACCGATGCGCGTGCGCGGCCGCCAGCCCAAGCTGGTAGGCGTTGAACTTGCCCTCCTTTGTGCGGGGAAGGTGGGAGGTCGCATCGGGCGGCAGCTTCTCGAGCGTCTTGCCGAAAAAGAAGGGCTGCGCCGGGCGCGATAACTTGTAGCGCGTCATGAGGTCCTTCACGAGCAGCAGATTCCGCACTGTCGGAATGATCGCGACGAGCAGGATGCCGACCTCGCTTTCTCCCTGGAACAGCAACTGACGCAGGAGTTCGAGCGCGCGCTGCAGCTGGCGAGCCGCCAGAGCATTTCCCAATTCAAAGACCACGCCGGCGCGTGAGACCGGAGTCAGGAGCCGCACGTCATCGATGCGCGCGTCCCGGCGTTCCGCTCCGAGGTAAAGGTCGAGCTTCTCGAGCTCGCTCTCGATCGTCCTCCGATCCCCGCCCGTGTAGACGGTGAAGGTCTCGAGCGCGTCTTCGTCAAAGTGCAGTCCACGGCGGTCTCCGAGCGACCGAACGAGCGGGGCCGCTTCGTCCTCCCAGCCTGCCTTGGTATTGTCCAGTTTGTCGAAAACCTGCACCTCCGCGACCTTGCCAAGCGTCTTGTAAAAGCTGCGCCGTTTGTCGACCGCGCCCGCGCTGAGCAGAAACGTGGTGCCTTCCGGAAGCCCGCCCGCCAGCAGCGCGGTGAGTTTTTCCAGGGCCGCAATTGTCGCCGCCGCGCTGCTCGTCCGGTCGTCCCCAAGAAAGTTCGCATTCTTCAGCCACACGAGCTTCTCCCCGCCAAAGAAGCCGAACGTATTTAGTGCCTCGATCGTTTGATAAATCCGCTGCGCCGCGCCATCGGCATTGTCCGCGTGCCCGTCGATGATATCCGCGCCGAAGTCTCCGCCCGCGCCCAGTTGCGCGCTGAGTTCCTTGGCGACGCGCTTCACCTCCACGTCATCGGTCCCGATCACGGCATGAATGGCGGCGGCTTTTTTCGTCGCGGGCATCCGTGATACTTGAAATGTCAGCTCGCCGGGCGCGAGCGTTTTTCAATTCGCGTCGTTCGCCAGGGCGGAACTCGCATACGGCTTGAAAGCCTTCTCCAGTGCCGCCAGGTCGTAGAACTGCCTGCCAAAGTGCGCGCGCAACGCGCTTTCAAACGACGCGTTCTTGGACATCGTATCGAGAAACTTCAAAAAGGCGTCCTTGTCCTCGGCGCAGAGGAATCGCGTGAGTTTCTCAGACTCCGCGTAGAAGGCCATCACGGCGTTCTGCGCTGACGGGTAGGACGCAAGCGAAACGAACTCCGCGAGCGGAATGTAGTCTGCCGCGTTCACCACGCTCGAGCGAGGCTTCGAGTTATATCCGCGCGCCCGGTAAAAGGCCGCCCGGCATCGAGAGGCGGCATATTCTGCAAAACCTTCATGCAGCCAAAGCGGGATGCCATTCCCGAAAAACCGATGCAGCACGAGGTGCGTGATTTCGTGAGGAAGCGTCTGGTTGTTGGCGCGCCAACCGGGATTCCGCTGAAAGAAAAGCGTGCCTTCCGCGTGAATGCCCCCTGTCCAGGGATCCAGCCCACCGCCGGTTTGGAACGCGGCCCAGTCGGCTTCTTGATCGAAGATGAAGACGTGGCATTTGCGCTCCCAATTTGCCGTGTCGCGACCGAGTTCTTTCGCGATCACGCGATAGTAGAACTCTGCTTCCACCGAGACCGCAGAAGCCGTGGGGCGATCAAAGAAGTGATAGATGAAATGCTCCGTTTCGCCGTGTTTCCACTCCGCCGTCCGCACTTTCAAAGCCCGCTGGGCGAGAGCGGAAAGAGAGCGATCCGAGAGCCGCTCAAACGCAATCTCCGGCAAAGCGCCGGGATTTTCCGCGCGGAGCGAAGCGCCGAGAACCAAAAGCAGCAGGTAAAGCCCGAACCGAAACATTCGACGTTCCGGGGGCAGGCTTCGTGCCAAAGGGAAACGCGAGACACTAAGGGTGAAACACTAAACACGCCGCCGTCGGAATTAGTGTTTAGTGCTTAGTGCTTAGTGTTTTGCATTTCTTAAAACTCTCCAACGTCCGCTCGCGGGCTTCGGCGTGGTCGACCATGGGAGCCGGGTAACCCTTTGCCAGGACTCCACCTTCGGGTGGCCGACTGAACTTGGAGGCGTGCACGTCCCTCAATTCCGGCACCCAACGTCTGATGTATTCGCCATCGGGGTCGAAACGCTTCGACTGCGACCAGGGGTTTTGAATGCGGAAGTAGGGCGCGGCGTCGGTCCCCGTGCTTGCGCTCCATTGCCACCCGCCATTGTTGCTCGCGATCTCGCCGTCCACGAGCTGCCGCATGAACCACGACTCCCCATGCATCCACCAAAGGTGCAGATCCTTGGTCAGGAACATCGCCACGATCATCCGCGCTCGGTTGTGCATGAATCCCGTGGCCAGCAGCTGTCGCATCGCGGCATCGATGATGGGAAAACCGGTTTGCCCCGTCTTCCATCGCTCGAAGTCAGCAGCCGCAGACTTATCGCGCTCCCACGCGGATTCCTCTTCCGGACGCCAGTGAGCGCGCCAGTGTAGTCGCCGATATTCGGGCTGGAACTCGTGATCCAAAACGTCCGGCCAGTGCCAGAGGACCTGGAAGTAAAACTCCCGCCAGATGAGTTCGTTGATAAACGTGGCGATGCTCTGTTTCGCCGCCTGAGACCGCGAAGCACGCTCCGCTTCCCGGCACGCGGCGTAAACCTCGCGGATCGAAAGGAGCCCGTGACGCAAATCCTGCGACAACCGCGACGTTCCATTTTCCGCCATGAGATCACGGGCGGCTCCATAATGAAGAATCGACCCATCCAGGAATGCAGCCAACCTGGCTCGGGCCGTACTTTCACCCGGCTTTAGGATCCCGGTGTCGCCGCGGAGTCCCCAATGCGCGGGGGACGGCAGTTCTTCGCTGGGAATCTGCCGCGGAATATGAATGCGGGTCACGACGCCGCCCGGGGCGACCTTGGCATGCTTGCTCCAGGCGCGGGCATACGGGGTGAAGACCTTGTAAGGTTTGCCGTCACCCGTGAGCACCTCTTCCCGCTCATGCAGCGCATGATCTTTGCACGCGATCAGCTTGATCCCGCGCTTTTCCGAAACCTTCTGCAAACGCGCTTCGACCTCCCGACCATGCGGATCCGGATCGCGGTTGAAGTAGATCGCCTCAGCCCCAGTCTCCTGCGCCAGCTTTTCGAGCACCGCCACTGCATCCCCGGAACGGACCACCAGCCGCCCGCCGATCTTCCGCAGCCCGCGATCGAGTTCCTCCAATGACCCGCAGAGGAAAGCCTGCCGCGGATATCCACACCACTGATGCTCCTTTTGCCACTTGCTGGGGATGAAGACCGGCACCACTTGATCGCGCTCGGCAACGGCGCGATTGAGCGCCGTATTATCCGTGAGGCGCAAATCGCGGCGAAACCAGTGAATGCCAATGCTCAATTTCCCAATAAATACGTCTGAACTGCCCGGATGGAGTCTGTGAAAACGACGCGCGGATGGCTTCGGTGAAAGACGGGCAAAGATTCTCCGTATCGAACTCAGATGCGAAACTTCTGCTTACTCCTGGGCGTCGCTCTATTCGGGGCTGTTTCGACCCATGCCGCAGATCGCGAAGTCCGGCTTTCGCCCGATGGACGGTATTATGTCGGGTGGTTCGATCACGCCGCCGGTTCTCCTTTTGGCGAGGTCCGGGCGATCGTGTTCCGGAGCACCTCCGATCCCCACGACTTCTTTTCACGGGTCAGTGTGCCGCGGTCGACGGATGCGGCGTGGAACGCCAAGTCTACCCGCTGCGTTCT
>CBHXZU010000636.1:0-4141 GCA_966125105.1 uncultured Prosthecobacter sp. | reverse complement strand
GCGCGACGGAAGTTTTTGCGCTCCGAAACGACCGAGGCAAACCACGTGGAGCACGTCCTTCACCTGCAGGCGCTCGGGCATCCGCAGACCGGCTTCGTATTCCTGAATGACGATCGCCTGGTCTATCAACTCCCGCCGGGACAGACGCTCCGCGAGCGCATTCGTGATCTCACAGGCCCCTCGATGGTGAGCGATTTGCTCGAAGTGCCGGAGGAAGAACTCGCAGGCATTCGCGTGCGTGGATTTCTCGGGAAGGCCGGCGTGAGCCGATCGACGCGTCAGCAGCAGATCGTCTTCGTCAATGGGCGGCCGATTGAGAACTCGACCATCAATTACGCGCTCCGCGAGGGATATCACACGGCGCTGATGAAGGGTCAACACCCCGTAACGTTTCTCTTCATCGACATGGATCCCGCCGCGGTGGACGTGAACGTTCACCCGGCAAAACGCGAAGTGCGGTTCCGTGACCCAGCGCACGTGCGCGAGACGCTCGTGGAAATTACGCGCAAGACACTGGAGTCGGATCGCGCGAGCTGGACGCGGTCGTTCGCGGCGCCGCAGCGGCAAACCGGCGGAATCTCAGCCGCAGTCGCGCGTGGTCCGGAAACGATGCCGCTGATCCCGATGGCGGAGCAGACGGTGCTGCGGCGCGACTGGGCCGAGCTTCCATCGTCCCCTGCTCCCGCCCAGCAGCAGGCAACTCCTCAGCCTCGCGAGCCGATTGCGCCAAGCGCGTTTTCCAATGGAGCATCCGCAATCGCCCCGATCGCGACGCACAGTGATTCTGAGTTACTCGCGCCGAATGCTCCACAAAATCGGGCGCAGGCAAGTCCGACCGGACCCGTCGAAGCGTTGCCGGAAGCGCTTCCGTCGATCGCGCGAGTCACGCCCGTCGAGCCCGTATCCGCTCCCGCAGGTGAAATCGGCTCACCGATTCCCGCAGGCGAGACCCGGTCATCGACTAACGCAGTCGTGCCGGCCCAAGCGCAAGCCCAGCACCCTGCCGAAGTCGCGCCCGCGAACGCCCAGTCTTTCCGCATCCTCGGCGTGCTCGGACGCCTTTACATCTTGATGGAGAACGCCGCGGGCCTCGTGCTCGTGGATCAACACGCCGCGCATGAGCGCATCCTGTTTGAGGAAATGCGCCGGCGCATGGAGACGCAAGGCGTGCCAACGCAGCGGCTGCTTCTGCCAATCACGCTGCAGGTAAGCCCGAAAGACGCAGACTGGCTGGAACGCCACCTCGAGACGCTCTCGCGCGCAGGTCTCGGCGTTGAGCCATTCGGACCAGGAACTTTCAAAATCGACGCGCTGCCCCAGTTCCTTCGCGCCGGAGATCCCGCGCAGTTGCTCCGGGATATCATCGACGATCTTCGCGAAACATCCGCGCAAGCGTCCAAGCTCCGCCTCGGCGAAGAAATGATCGCCAAAACCGTCTGCCGCCACGCCGTGAAGGCAAACGACGTCCTTCGCGAGCCCGAATGCGCGCGTCTGATCCAGGACCTCCTCGCCTGCGACCTCCCCTACTGCTGCCCCCACGGCCGCCCCACGATGATCCAGATGAGCTACGCCGAGTTGGAGAAAAAGTTCGGCCGCAAGGTGTAGTTCCCGCGAGCCCGGAGGGTCAGCCCCGAGCACAGAGCACGGCTCGGCGGAGCCGCAACTAAAGGAGCATGGGCCTCCGGCGCCTCCGGCCCGTAACTGGGCTCATCGCAAAATGAGTAGCTGAGTTGCCGGGAGTTTCCTTCGATCCTGCGCCAGCATGAGTGAACGTGTTTCATTCTGGAGGAATCCTGTAATGACGCTCCTGGAGGTTGGGAACTGTCTCCGTTACGGGCCAGAGGCCCATGCTCCTCTCGCCAGCGCGCTCGAAGGTTGTTCAGACGTTCCGCGCCGAATCCGGAACGACATGGCCCGCGAGTGGCTCTAACTAAATCACCGCGCGCTGCGCACATTTTCACGGTGCAGCACAGACCCGGAGGAGAGGCCCGGAAGGCCGGCAGAATTTTGCCGGCAGTAAACTGCCGGTTCCGACCGCAAACACGGCGAGCCCCGTCAGGGGCGACACAACCGTCGGTCCACGTGCAACGCTAAACGGCTGCGGATCCAGCACATCCCGTAAGTTGAACAATCCCCGAAACTGCGCGAGCGCCCCTACCTCACGTCCTCGCCCCAAACCCGAAGCTGCTTTTTCGCTTCCTGGTATTCCGGGAGCGCGCCGTAGCGCTCAATCTTTCGAACCATCTCCCGCAGGTGCCGGATCGCAAAGTCACGCTTCCCGAGTTTGTCCATGCATTCGGCCGCGCGCAGATATGCCTGCGCCGCCCAATGCGGATAACGCACCCAACTGACGAACGTCCTCTGGTAGTAAGCGATGGCCTCCGGCAAATGTCCCCTCGCCCGCTCCACTTCGCCCATGCCGAAAACCGCGCGCGCCGTCGGCTCACCGCGCCAGTCTTTGCCAGGCTTCCCCGTCCCCTTCGCGACCTTCTCGAAAATCGCGCGCGCATCGACCAGGTAAGCGGAGTCTTCCCGCCCCAGCGTAAGCAAGGAATCCGCGGCGGAGAGATAAGCCTCCGCGGCTCCTTTGAGATCCCCTTGCCTCTCACGCGCCCCGCCATCCAGTTCGCTCACTCGCGCCTTCGCGTAGCGAATGTTCACCGATTCCCCTTTCGCGCTCGCCGCGCGCTCATACGCAGTCCGCGCCTCCTCCACTTTTCCCGCCGCGCGTAAAGCATCGCCCAATGGCGCGAGCGCATTCGGAGCCTGTGCAGTGTCCGCAAACTGCAACGCGGCCTTTTGGAGCACCGCCACCGCAGCGTCTGGCTTGCCCAACCGCAGCCACGCCGATCCCAACGCCAACTGCGCCGGCGCATACTCCCGCCCTTCCACTCCGTTCAGCACCGGCTCAAGCAACTCCGCGCACTTCGCCGCATCGCCGCGCTCCAGCGCCACCTTTGCCTCGCGGTAAACCGCCGCAAGATCGCTCTCCGCCGCAGGGCAGAACGCCAGAAACAACCGAAGGAAGAACACGACGAACTTCATCCCCGCCATCGTGCGCGCGGAGCGTTTCCCGGCAAGCCTCACGCGGAGACAACGGGGACGTTTGGGCAGATCAAAGGAGCCTGCTGGCGCGGCGGGCCAAAGGCCCAACAACATTCCAGCCCAAGGCACAGCGAGGAACGTAGCGACGCCCTGGGTATGCCGATAGAACCGCCGAGCCCCGAAGGTGGCGACACAACAGCGCTGCAGACGGCCACTTCGTCGAACTGGCGCGATCGCGCGACACAACGAATGACCAAAAAAGCGCCGCGTCCCCTCTCGGAGACGCGGCGCCCATTTGGTTGGATTTTTCGCGTTACGGGCGCCTCAATCGGCAAGGATCGGCCCGGTTTCGTCGTCGCGAATCTGCGTGGATTTGCCTTTGTCAGCCATGCGTGGATCGTCGGAGGACTAGGAGCAGCCCTGGCTGGTCCCGCACTCGGTGCAGCAACCGCAAGCGCCGGCGCGAATCACTTTCGAGCTGCCGCAGTTCGAGCACGGCGTATCCATGAACATATTGCCCAGCGCGTCGTTTAGGCGCTCGGCATGTGTGTTGCCATTCACATTGATGTGAGGACGCCCCTCGCTACCACCGTTGTGGCTGACGATGTCGATCACTTCCTTCTCCGCGGTGCGCTCGAGTTCCGGGACCGGACGATTGATCGCCTTTTTGTCCATCTCCGCGATTTCCTTCAACGGCAACTCAGCCTGACCTTTATTCGGCGACGTCGCTTCCTTGTAGCCCTTGATGAACTGGCAGCCAAGCCAGCGGAACACGTAGTCCGTAATGCTGGTGGCGGTGCGAATATCGGGATTTTTCGTGAAGCCCGACGGCTCGAAGCGCTGGTGCGCAAACTTCCGCACCATGCTCTCGAGCGGCACGCCGTATTGCAGCGCCATCGAGGTGAGCGCGCCGACAGTATCCATCAGTCCACCGATTGTGCTGCCTTCCTTCTGCATCTGCACGAAGAGCTCGCCCGGGTTGTTATCCTCGAACATGCCGACCGTGATGTAGCCCTCGTGACCGGCGATATCGAACTTGTGAGTCAGCGAGAGACGCGTGTCGGACATCCGGCGGCGAACCGGCATGTCGGCCTGC
>CBHXZU010000635.1:0-4141 GCA_966125105.1 uncultured Prosthecobacter sp. | reverse complement strand
TGTGGAACTTCGCGGGTGGCACGAGGTTCTTCAGTCGGTTGAAGCTCCATCAGGATGCCCGGCTTTTCGTGAAGCGCTGCCCCAGCGAGATTGCGCAAGCGCGATCGTGTTCTGCGCTCTTCCTGGATTGGAGGGTTTACTCTTTCTTCAGGAAGGTCAGGAGTTCGGGGAGAACTCGCTGCTTCAGTTTCGCTTGGAAGCGGATTTCATCGGCGGCAATTGCCGTCGGGCGCGCCGCGCTCGGCGGCAGGTTTTCCTTGGTGAAGCGCTCCAATTCATCTGCTCGCGCGGCGTCGCTAAAACTCTTGAATAGCCGCGCGACGTATTCGTCCGCGCTGGTTGCGGACATGAGAGCTAGCAACTCGGGTAGTTTGGACTTCGCATATTCCCATGCGGCTTCGGGTTTTTCGCCTTCACTCGCGACGCGGCCCACGAGGCGCGTGGCGAGTTTTGCGGGGAGTTCGCCAGTGAGTGACAGCGCGAGCGCGCGCTTGGTGAGTGCAGGATCCTGGGCTGCAATGAGCGCGCCGTAGAGCCAGTGCTTTTGCTCCGTGCTCGTCGTGCTCCTGGCCAGTCGATGCAGCGTCTCCCAAAGCTCGGGGGCGGCATCGCGGCCTGCGAGTTGCAGGACGGGTTCGCGCAAATCTGCGGCGAGGCTTTCGGGTTTCCCAAGAAACTCCGCTGCCCGGCGTTTTGATTCATTGAGGACGGCCTGATCGCCGCACCGGCCCAGCACCGCGATCAAAGCCGCGCGATGGCTTGCCATGGCCGGTTCCTCATTTGGGCGTGGATCCCAACCAATCTGTGCGAACCGAGGTGCGAGAAAGCTGCGGATCCACGCCTGGATCTCCGGACGTTCCGAACTGCCGCGCGCGAGTTGATCCAAATAGCTGACCACTTCCACCACGTGCGCTCCGACGGTCGGAGAGGGATCGAGCTGAAGCTGTTTTGCCACCGCGAGCCAGCGGGCCAAGGGTGCTTTGCCTGCTTGTACGAGTGCCCAGGTGTCCTGCGCGATCGCCAGGCGATTTCCCTCCGGAAGGCTCTTTACGAGTGGCTCTATGCTTTCCCAAGTGGATCCTTGGTATGCGAGGCGGTAGTAACCTTCTGGGTGGAGCAGCGTCGGGGAAGTCCCGGCGCTTGCGATCGGCAGCGGATCCTTTCCAAGCAGCAATGGCTGCTTCGTCCCGTTTGGCCATGCTTGCGCGACGAGCGGGATCATCCACGTCAAAGGCGCGGGATTCTCCTGGTTAATCGTGAACCGGGATTGCGCCACTTGTTTTCCGTCCCATCCCACGAGAGGAAAGCCCGGCTGTTCCGTCCAGCCTGCAGCCATGGAACGCACTTGTTTGCCAGATGCATTCTCGAGCGCGGTCCACAGATCCTCGGTGGTCGTATTGCCGTATGCGTGCTTCTTGAAATACGCGCGCAAGCCGTCGCGGAATGCGTCTTCGCCAAGCCAACTCTCGAGCATGCGCAGGAATGCCTGGCCCTTTTGATAAGTAATCTCGTCAAACGCCTGCATGGCATCCGCCTCCGAAAGCACGGGTTGCTGGATCGGATGGGTCGTCGAGCGCGAATCGAGGCGCATCGCGACTTCCTTGCTCTCCGCGGCGCGGAGCCATTTCTTCCACGTGGGATTGAAGTGGTCACTCGCCTTCGTCGCCATCCATGAGGCGAACCCTTCGTTGAGCCAGAGGTTATCCCACCAAGCCATCGTGACGAGATCGCCGAACCACTGGTGCGCAATTTCGTGCGCCACGACGCTGAACACGCGCTCCCGTGTGCTTTGCGAACTGTTCGCGTCGTCAAAAAGCAGCGCGGTTTCGGAATAAATGATGCAGCCCCAGTTCTCCATGCCGCCCGCGGCGACACTGGGAAATGCAACCTGGTCGAGTTTCGGCAGGGGATAAGCGACACCGAAGTAGTCGTTGAAGTAGGGCAGCACTTTCTTCGTGGCCTCCATCGCGTAGCGCATCTGCGCCTTCTTGCCCGGTGTCGCGAGGACGCGCAGCTTGGTGCCGCCGACTTCATCCTCAATCACCTCCAGTTCCGCGCTGGCGAACGCCACCAAGTAGCTCGACATCGCGGGCGATGAGCCAAAGACCATCTCACGGCGTCCATCTGGAAAGATAGTGGTTTGCTCCTCCGGCATATTCGACAGCCCGGTGTGCCCTGCTGGCACCACGGCCGTGAGTTGGTAAGTCGCTCGGAAAACCGGCTCATCCCAGCAAGGAAACATGCGTCGCGCGTCCGCGGGTTCCATTTGGGTCACCAGCGCTTTCTTTCCTTCTCCGTTCGGGAGTTGATAGCGCGTGAGATAAAGGCCTTGAGGGCGCTCATTGAGCTTCCCTTTGAAGTGCAGCTCAATCGCGTGTTTGCCGGGCTTTACGGTCGCGCCACTGAGCTTGAGCAATTGCGTGGCGTTATCCGCCTCAGCTTTCACGGGCGAGCCGTCGAGCGACGCTTTCGTGATCTGGAGATCGAGCGAGTTGAGGACGATTTCCGCGGTGTCCTTCGACGCTTCGACGTCGATCTTCACCTGTCCGGAGAAAGTCTCAGCGGCGAGATCCGGCTCGATGCGGATCGCGTAATGCCTGGGCACAACGTCCTTCGGCAATCGCCCAGGGGTTTTCTCGAAATTAAACGGCTCGCCAGCGGCGGCCGTTGCGATGAGGACAGCGAAACTAAGAACGAAGTGCCGGGACATGGGGTAGGTTAAATGCGACTCAAGACTTCGACTGCGACCTCTGCGGTCCGCGCGATGTCAGTTTCCGTGTGCGCGAGTGAAAGGAATCCCGCCTCGAATTGCGAGGGCGCAAAGTAGACGCCGCGCTCGAGGCAACCGTGGAAAAACTTCGCAAAGGCGGCTTTGTCCGACTGCTGCGCGTCGGCAAGGTTCCAGATCTCCGCGTTAGTGAAGTAGAGACAGAACATCGATCCAATGCGGCGGAAATTGTAATCCCGTCCTGCCTTTTTAAGGCCCGTTCGAACTCGGGATTCAAACTCGGCGCCGATCTGGTCGAGTCGTTTCCAGCCGTCCACACGCTCGAGTTCGCGGAGTTGCGCGAGCCCTGCGGCCATCGCGAGCGGATTCCCACTCAGCGTTCCCGCCTGGTAGACGGGGCCATCGGGCGAGAGCTTGTCCATGATATCGCGCCGTCCACCGAAGGCACCGACCGGCAGGCCGCCGCCGATGACTTTGCCCAATGCGGTGAGGTGCGGGGTCATTCCGATGAGTTCCTGGTATCCGCCGCGAGCGAGACGGAAGCCCGTCATGACCTCATCGAAAATGACGAGCGCGCCGTGCTTTTCGCAAAGTTCCCACAGGAGTTCGTAGAAACCGGGCCGGGGAAAATACAGCCCGGCATTGGCGGGGACTGCTTCGACGATCACGGCGGCGATTTCTTCGCCGTCGGCCGCAAACGTCGCGCGCAACGCCTCGGCATCGTTGTAAGGAAGCGTGATCGTGAGATCGGCAAATGCCTGCGGGACCCCAGCGCTGTCGGGGTGCCCATGTGTGAGCGCGCCGCTGCCTGCCTTCACCAGCAGAGAGTCCGCGTGTCCGTGATAGCAGCCGGTGAACTTGATGATCTTTCCGCGCCCAGTGAAACCGCGAGCGAGCCGGATGCACGACATGGTCGCCTCCGTGCCGCTATTGACCATCCGCACCTTTTCGATGCTCGGAATCCACTCGCAGATCGTCCGCGCCATTTCCACCTCGAGTGGATTGGGGATGCCAAAGCTTACTCCCCGCTGCGCTGCTGCCGCGATCGCATCCAGCACAACTTTTGGCGCGTGGCCGAGGATGGCAGGTCCCCAGGTGCCGACGTAATCGATGATCTCCCGGCCATCTGCGTCCCAAATGTGCGCGCCGCTGGCGCGATCGACGAAGAAAGGTTCACCGCCGACTCCACGGAAAGCACGCACCGGTGAATTGACCCCGCCCGGAATATAGCGGCGAGCTTCGGCGAAAAGGGATGCAGACTTAGGTAACTCGGGCATCGAGGGTGACGGGAAAGGAAAACTCTGATTGGCGAAAGAAAAAAACCCGGCCGAAGTTGGACGTTGGACGTTGGGTGCGGTCCGGCGCGGTCAAGACATGGGTAACACTCGCGGCTCAGGACATGGGTAACACTTT
>CBHXZU010000634.1:0-4143 GCA_966125105.1 uncultured Prosthecobacter sp. | reverse complement strand
AGCCTGCGCGACTACGAGAAGTGGGACCGCGCGCTGTGGGATGGTTCGCTCGTCAAACCGGAGACCTGGAAACTCATGGTGCAGTCAGGGCGCCTGGATAACGGCGAGCCGGTGGGATACGGTTTTGGCTGGAAGGTGACCTGGGAGAATGGAGAACTCATCGAGATGAAGCACGGCGGGATCGGCGCCCCGCCAGCGAACAGCCGCAACGAAATCCTGCGCGACATTCGCCAGCGCATCACCGTGGCGTTCTTCTCCCGCGAGAAACCCGGGATCACCGACGACCTCAAAAGGCAGGTCGTGCGCGAGATTCGTGACTGCGCGAAGGGATTGAAATAGAAATGCGGAGCCCCGGAGAGGGCACCGTTCCGTCGGTGCCGCGCGCAGCGCAGTGGGCAGGCGCAAGCCTCGAAGCACTTTTATCCAACGTCGCCCGACCGTCGTTGATCAGGACGGCCACGTATCCGGCCCCTTGAGGGCACCGCTCCGTCAGTGCCGAGGATGCCACGGATGGACACGCGCGTTCACGATGTTTGGGTGATCTATCATCGCCAGCGCCAGTCGCTCCTGCTCGAAGCGCCCGATGACCTCGCGTGTATCCATGCCCAACTTGATGAGTCATGGATACAAAGATCGTTTCGCGGCGCATGGGGAACGTTGAAGCTATCAAGATTGGCTGCCTGCCCCTGTTTCAGCGTTTCACTGTGGCCTTTGAGTTTCGGAGGTATGAGGCGTGCGGTGGGACGAACTTGATCAAGGACGATGTTTTCGAGTGCGTCGTCTGTGGCGCCGAACTGAGCGTAAGGTGGAATTTTGGATAGGTTCCCCTTTGGAGCTTCGACGCGATCGCTCTTGGAGAAAAAAAACAGCTAATCACTTAAGAGTTGCTGCTTGCCCCCCAATTTCCAGAATAGTTGGAGGTTCGAGAGAGCGGACGTCGCATCAGATGCTGTCGTAAAAGGACTGTGCATCCAGAACCGCACTCGCGTGGGCCTGTAGCGCAGTTGCGCGATGAAACGGGTTACTCTCGGGACGGAATAGCGCACCCGATAAGTGGAATCGGGCATTCCCGGAATGGAATTTTCCACCGCCAAGCCGGCGCAGGGCGCTTACGCAACGGTACTGTGGACTTGCGGAGCGCAAAAGCGGGCTTGCGGAGTCGTGCAGCGCATCTGCGCGAGCGAAGAACGCATTCGCGTCCGGGAGTTGACGAGCTGCGCGGGCGAGACACGGGACTCGAGCGAGCGAGCGGGAGGCGGCGCAGGCTAGTAGAGGAATCGCGCGGTCAATTCGGGCGGTTGCGGACGACGGGCGTCGAATCGGCAATCGCTGTGAGTACGCGGGGAGGACGGTTTGATATGCCAAGCTGGGGCTTGGCGTTCCCAGGGAGCGCGATTTGCGCGGTTGCGGGGACCTTATCGCTAAAGGAAGGTCACTGCCGGTCCAGTGGATGTGCCCGCAGTTGCTAGCGATTCTGCTGCCGGCGCTGCCCCAGCATCGCGATGAGCCGGGAGACGACGATCGCGATGTACATCACTCCGCAGAACATCTCGAGCATGACGAGCGAACGCGCGATCGAAGCGACGGGCGTGATGTCGCTCAGCCCCACGCTGGAGAGGACGCTGAAGCTGAGAAAGAGCAGTTCGAATCACGACCTTGGCTCCGTTGAGTTGACGGCGACACCGAAGCTTCCCGGAGCAAAGTGCTGGCAGGCGGAGAATGCATAGGTGAAGGCCCAAGCCAGGAGCGTGAAAGTCGCTCCGATGGCCAGCAACTCATCCATCGTCACATCCGTGTCGTTGAACATGTAGATGATGAGTCCGACGGCCGCGTAGAAATACACGGCGGCTTCGAAGAGATGCGCCACCCCGAGAACGCCGGTGTGACCGCCAACCAGCGCAGCCAAGGACATAACCATCGCGGGAATTGCGAGCACCAAGCCGATCCAGTTCAGCAACGGGCTGCTGAAGACGACCCAGAGAGCGAGGGCGAGAACGAAGTTCCCGAACACAACCAACCCCGCCCTGCCCGCGCCGGATTGCTCCATCAAGGGATGCAGCACCACAGACAACACCTGCGCCCCCAGCAACACTCCTGAGGGATGCCTGCACACAAACTTCCAAGTGATGCTTTGATACATGGGAGGGCCGCTGTGAGGGATGCTGGCAAAGTATCGCCGGCGAGGGAATCCCGAGTTGCAGGGGCTCAGCGTGGCCGGATTGTCGCGCCATCGCGATCGCCAAAATTACCTTTTCGGATCGCGCCGCGGATTCCGCATCCACAAGACCGCCCCCGACGACCTGGAACCGAAGCGCAGCGGAGATAGCCGAACTGACCCTTTCTGTAGGGTGAGGCAAATCGTCGTTCCTTGGCGCAAGCTCGCTTGCTGAAGGGAAATCACTTTCGGCAGATGGTATCACTAGCCCGAAGGAATGCGGGTAAAGGTGATGCCAAGTTTTGCGCAGTGTTCCGTAAAAGCTTTCACTTCCTCCTGGGAGGAAAACAGCGATCCGGGGCGGGGCGCGTCGCACGACGGAGCCCATTCGATTGACGAGCCGCGGCCGAGGGTGCCGACGTATCCTTGCAATTCCGCGACTGATTTAAAGGCGACTCCTCCGCCTTGGTAGAGGAATACCAGCATCTGTTCCGCTGGTTTCGTTCCGTGAATGTGGACGACTTCGAGGCGGTACTTGGGGGCGACCACCGGCTTTGGCGCGGGTTCAGCGGCGAAAGACACGGCGTGTAGAGCGATGCAGCAAAGGAGGAAGAAACGGCGCGCAGACAATGTCTCGCGCGAAGTCATGTAAGTTCCGCGGTTCATCGCAAGAGGGTGGTTCATTTCGTCTTTCCGATCGTGATGGTGACGACGTTGGACTTCGCGCGGCTGTCGCGAATGGCCATCGTGTGTCGCCCATCCGTCAAAAGTTCGCGCGGCACTTGGTATTCGGACAGAGAGATTCCCGAGCGCCACGCCGAACGCGGCAGGATTTCCGCCGGCCCGTTCCATGCCGTCTTGTGCTGCGGATCACGTTCGAAATCCTTTCCGTCCCACACCAACTTGAGGCCCCAGTACCAGTCGGGGGCGGCTTGAAGCTTTGCATCGCCCACGTTGCGCACGAGCAGCGGCGAAGCGACCGCGGCAGCGTTCTCAAACGTGGTTTCCTTCGGATCGAGGATGATCTCTGGCGCAACGGAAGCCTGGTCCGGACTCTTCGCGGCCGATGTGTCCACGTCGGCTCGCCTCGCGCCTTCCTTCGGGTTCCCGGAATACAGCGTGATCGTGTTGGATTCCGTCGCCGCTCCCTTCAAAGAAACCGAGTGGCGCCCTGCAGTCGCCGCAGCGTGGGGAGCGCCGAACTCCGCCACGCTGAAAGGAATGCTCTGCGCTGAGCGCGGCTCGATCTTTTGATCTCCGCGCCCCACGGAAAAGCCGCGGGGCCGGTAGGGGTATTCCTTCCCGTCCCAGCTCAGCGACAAACCTCGGATGACGTCGCGGCCGACGAGCTCCTTCTCGCCAAGGTTGCGAATGAGCAGTTGGAGATCCAAGGCGCCATCCGAATCGAAGGTGATCCGGTCATCGACGAGGATCAGTTCAAAGGCACTCGGCTGATGTTGCGCTTGCACCGGCGGCCGCAACGTTGCCGCAGTGAGGAGTCCGCCGGCAGCGCGATCGGCAAAATCCAGCCGCAACGCCCAGCCCTCGCCCAAGTCCTGGGTGAAGCTATTGTTCCCCGGAATATCCCAAACTGGAGTGGGAAAACCGCGAAGCGGTTGAATGGTTCGAAGCGCCTCCTTCACCGTCATTCCGCGCTGAATCCTCTCCACGCGTTGGCGAAACTCTTCGCGGTCCGTCGGAGCGAGCGGGTAATCGATTTCTTTCGCAGCCGCAGCGGGAGGACTCGTCGGCCTTTCGGCTGCGTATCCGACCAGGCCGGATCCCAAGAGAACGAGGAGCAGGTGAACGAATTGGCGCGCAGCCTTCATGAATGACAAGGTGCCAGCGTGGCCGGCCCGGTTGTCATAAACTTGTCAGGGCAATGTCTCAAATTGCTTAGCGCCTCGCCCGCTCCAGAGCTGCACAGTGACGGAGACGGCTCGCCTCATTCGGAAAAAGCAAATGCGCGGAGTCACAATTGAAGTGAA
>CBHXZU010000633.1:0-4163 GCA_966125105.1 uncultured Prosthecobacter sp. | reverse complement strand
GGCAGCGGCGGTGAATGAGATGCCCACTCCGGTGGCGAGGGCGATGTAGGCCGCCACGCAAGCTGGGCATTTTGGCATCACGACGACAATCGCACCCGGTATAACCCACTCGAGCGCGCCGGCCATTCGCTTCATCGCAGATGATTCGCGCATGTGATTGCGCGGTGCGCGTGCCTGGCAACAACGGCGGGAGTTCATTCGCGTGCTCCATTGGATCCGCATCCACAGCCCGCTGACGCTGTAGTCTCCATCTCAGGCCAGTAGGGCTTGTCCGCGTCGGCAAACTCATTGGTGCCGTAGCGATCGTGATAACGCACCCACGCCATGGTGAAGGGCAGGTGATCCTCGTCGCGTCCCTTCGGAACGAGATCGAGCATCGTGTAAGTTCCCAGGAGCGTTTCGAGCCCGCGTCCGAACGTTGAATACGTGTGGAAGATTTCTCCTTCGTCGTTCTTGTAAAACACGCTCAGTCCCGGCGCCTCTTCGCTCGGGAACTCTTGCAGAGTATAGTTGTAGTCCACTTTTCCCCGCGCCATTTCCTCCTTGGTGAAGGAGACATGGAAGTCCGTGTTGAATGTATTGTCGTGGGAAGAAACCCAGTTGAAGCGCCAGCCCATCCGCTTTTTGAAAGCCGCCAACTTCGCGATCGGGGCGCGGGAAACCAAGGTGACCGTGACGTCGCGAGCGGCGAGGTGAGGCAGGGCGGAGTCGATGTGATCCGCCACGAAGGAGCAACTCGGGCAGCCTTCCTGCCACTCGGGGCCAAACATGAAATGGTAGATCGCGAGTTGGCTGCGTCCGACGAATAGCTCGGAGAGCGAAACTTTCCCGCCGGCGGTGTCGAAGACATAATCTGTCTCCACGCGCACCCACGGAAGTCGGCGGCGTTCTTCGCTGAGTTCGTCGCGGAGCCGGGTGAGCTCCTTTTCCTTGCGGAGCAATTCCTTCCGCTGCGCGAGCCAGCGTTCGCGTGTAACGATTGGGTGATGGGCGAGCGCAGCAGCGCGCGGTGATGGGACCGTCGATGTTTCCATAATTCAATTGGTTTCAATTCATCGACGAACGAGCCCGTTCCCGGAGGACATCTTCGGCGAAGTTTTTCAACGTCTCCGCGCTCCGTATTTACACGTTTCTGACAACTCGCGGACGTTGCCGCGTTACCTTTCGCCAAATGAGCTTCCGATCGGTTCTCTGCCTCCGCGCGGTTGCGATCACGATCCTGCTTGTCTCACAAGTTCGCGGAAACGGGGAGCAGGTGCTGTGGACCAATGATCGCATTACCCCGGATCAGCCGTTCCCGGCGAAGATTTGCGCGGTAGCGAATCTGTGGCCGGGATACGATTTGCTCCTCGAAGAGATCGGCGGAGGAAGGCTTTGCGTCGCTCGACTTTGGCATTCGATGGTGCCGCAATATTCGATTCTCGATTTAACCGTCAGCCAGAAGAGGGATGCTCCGACGATCGGGGGCGTTTGGATCCATCTCACACCCTCGATCGAGATCGCTCGATTTAGCTGGAGCATGGGCGTGTTTCCGATCGGTCGAAGGTTCGAGGATGATCTTCTCGCGCAGTCGCTCCAATATCTCGCATTCCGTGATACAGCGTCCGCCTTTCGAGCCAGTAGTTCAATGCTGGCGCCATGGAGCAATGCCACGCCGTTTCCCAAAGCTGGAAAGCGGTGATCGGGCAGGACGCGCGAGGCCAACTCTGCTACGGCACAACGTTCACATTAAAGGGCGCGAAGAACATTTTTCCGCCGATGCTCACCTGGCAGTAGAGGCGGATGAAACCTGGTTTGGGCGGGAAGAATTGAAAGCCCAGTGAGGGGCCGCCGCGGAGGGAGGAATTGAGCACGTCTCCACCGCCGGGATGAAGATGCACCACCGTTTGATAGTCGTCGTAGAACCCGACCAGGTGCGCGAAAGCGTTCATCACAGGCTCGAGCGTTTTCACGGGCTGGCCACTCGCGTCGGTGATCGTGATGTTCATTGCCCTGGCTTTCGCGGCTTGGATCGGCAGGTGATTGCCGCCCGCGAGAGTGAGTTCGAACTGGTAGCCGTCCACCTTCGAGGTGAATCGATTGGCGGTGTCCTGCGGCGGTCCTGCGCTGCCGCTCGACGGAAGGTCGGCATAGGGCAGTTCCTGGATGCCAGTCGCGACGGGGACGATGTCTGCCCAGATTCGATAGGGCGCGGTGCGTTTGGGCGTGAAGGAAAATGCGTATTCACCCGGAGTCCCGGTCGTCACCGGGTGCTCGTGATGATAATCGCTCAAGCTCGGGTCTTCGATGAGGAGGTGAATCGGCTCCGTGTGCATCTCCATCAAGTCGGATACCTGCACTGGGGATTTATCCTTGCGGACCAGCTGGATTTTCACGTCGATCTTTTTGCCGGCCTCGCATGGAGCACTTGCGGTCGCGGAAAGCATGACGGTCGGCTCTCCTGGCTTCGTGTAGATAAAGCTGTAGGGGAGGCGCCGAATCAGCAGATCCATCCCGCACTTTTTGCATCCGTCCTTCGCCTTTGCCGAAACGCAGTCCGGATGCATGGGGCACACGAAGATGTCAGCCTTTACGGTCGCTGCGTCGTAGTGTTTGGCGAGTTCCGACAGCACCATCTTGAGTGTCCGCGCGCCGCTCTCTGTCGAAGCGCGATCATTTGCAGTCGCTGATTGCGTGATCGCGACAACCCAATCCAGCGATTGGGATGTTCCCTTGGAGATGGCGTCTTTCGCAGGAGAGTTTCCTGCGGCCTGCGCCAGCCTTCGCAGCGCCGGGGCGCACAGGGTTAGCTGCGGCGGAATCTCTCGCAGGCGCGATTCTTCCAGGAGCTTCTCCACGTTGCGAGTGACCAACCCAATGACGTTCCAGGCTTCCTCCGGGGACGCGGGATTCAGCAGGCTTTCTGCAACGGGAACGTCGCAATTGGCCCGATGACATGCGGCACAAATCCAAAGTGCGAAGAGAAGCACCCAGCACCGGCCAAGCGCGTGGATGCGCGAAGCTAGCCCAACGGATGAATCGCCATTGCGAATCCAGGTGCTGAGAGGGGACGTGGTGCGCATGAGAATGCGGAGAGAATTAGGGAGCCGTCCAGCAGGCGCAATCTGGGAGATGGTTCTCGGGATATGCAGGCGATATCGAACGGTGAAAAAGATACGCTGCGGCGTCGCGCCCGCTTTCACCAATTGCTTGCTACGGCATATTCTGCAGAGCACCTTTTTTCTCTGCGACGGTCTTCTGCATCCCTGCCGCGCATAGGCAGTCGAGCTCCAGAGCATCGCTAATACCCACCGTGAGAGCATTGATTCCGGCCTTGCTTATCCTGCTTTGCTCGCTCGGCGGCTTGTATCGATGGCGGCGGACGGCCACGAAGATGAGTCGCCGCGCTGCGCAAGGACGCATGGGTTGGGAGCAGACCGGTGGGACGAACGTGATCGTGCCCAACAAAGCGAAAGAAGAATGGGAGATCCGCGAAGCAACATTTCTCTACCAGACCCGCGGCCTCGGCACCCAGCCTTGCTACCTTGAATCACAGTGCGCCTCCAATGCTGCCGATTCAGGCGGTCCCAAATCCCGTTTGTCATCGCGCCCATCTCCCCCAACTGTCGCGATCGCATTGCCCGACGAGTTCATGAAGCGCGTCGCGGAGAGCGGTCGCAACTTGAGAAGGAGCTCTGAGTGCGAGGCGACCGCCGATGGAGTGGTGAACAAGACGACGGGTGAAAAGGGCGGGTGCATTTTCACCGTCAGTGACATCTTCTGGATCACACCAACCGACGTGGAGGTTCCAGGAACTTTGCGGATCAGCGCGACCGATGCAGCAATCAAGACCTACTATCTTAAGAAGGTTGGCGGCACGTGGCAGATCGTGGGAGAGCATTTGAAGTCTCTTTTGTGCGGCTGATTGTAGCTCGCATCACACCCAGTCGGCTTGGTTAATTGGCTTCACTCGTGACCATGAATTCTGCGGCACTGTATCCAGCGATCCTTCTCCTGTCCGTCAGCGTCATTCGCGCAGAGCAGCCGAGGGCTCCTTTGTTCATCGAGGCCGTCCATGAGTTCAAGACGATGACTTCCACATTGTACCAGTATCAAACTCGGGTGGATCGGGCGGGTGGCAATTACAAGTATGACTGTGTCGGATTTGTGTCCTATGCATTGAG
>CBHXZU010000632.1:0-4209 GCA_966125105.1 uncultured Prosthecobacter sp. | reverse complement strand
GCCTTTGTGCCGAATTGGGCGTGGAAGCCAATGTGCCCAACGAGCAACATCGAGCGGCGGGCACCGGCGCTTATCCGCGGGAGAAGTTTCGCTACGATGCGCAGGCTGATGTTTGCATCTGCCCGCAAGGCCAGACCCTGCACCGGCACAGCGACAACACGCGGCGAGGATTGCGATATCAAGTCTACTACAATGTGAGCGCCTGCGCGCAGTGCCCAGTGCGCGCGGAGTGCACCAAGGGAAAGTACCGTAAGGTCCAACTCGCCGAAGGGCATGAACTGTTCGCGGCCGCGCAGGAACGTTGGCGCACCCAACCTGAGTTGCGCAAACAGCGACGCTGCTTGGTCGAGCATCCCTTCGGCACGCTGAAGTTTTGGTGGGGACTGCGCGCGTTCCTTTGTCGAGGGTTGAAAGCGGTACAAGCCGAGTTCTCGCTGGCGGCGCTGGCCTACAACTTCCGCCGGGTGCTCAACGTCCTCGGCACCGCCGAACTCATGGACAAACTCCAGCCCCAGCGAGCGCTTTGAGAGGGCGTCTCCGAATACCCTGGCAGATCGCCTCGACCGTTCGAAAATCCCAATCCGCCACTTCATCTGCCAGTCCGCCCTCGTGCCATTCGGCAATGCCTCTCTTCGACGCGTCTTGCACAGGGGGAAGGTTTTCACACAGTCTGGCAAAGACGTGGCTGATCAACGGGTTGGTGCGTGAGCGCTCCCAGCGGCGGCGCTCCCAGCGTTCAGCGCTGGAACGCTTTTTTGAAGGCGGAGGTCGTTTCCGGCCACTGCTGTTCCCGGGTATGGAGTTCGCCCGGATAAGCGGAGTTCGAATTCCAGTAGGTATGCGACCGCACTCCATTTGAGCGAAGATACTCTGCCATCGCGGTCACAAATGGGCCAGCGTTCGGGCCTGAGACTCCCCACTCATCGATCGAGAACGGTTTCCCTTTGCTTTTGGCAAACGCGAGCATCCCCGCCAACCGCCAACCGTCATACGGTTCGCTCGTCCGCTTTTTCCAAGCTTCGAGCGGATCCTCCGTTTCCCATCCTTCGGCACCCATGGACTTCGGCTTCCAGTAGAGATCATGCCCCACTACGTCGACGAATTCGTCTCCAGGCCACATCGGCCGAGGGTCGCTGCCGCCTTCGGTCGTCGAGAAACTAAAGCGGAACCGCGCGCCGCCCGGGACGCCCCGAAACACCCCGTGAAAACGCCGCCATGAAGCGATGAAATCCGGGATCTGCGCCTGTTTATCGCCGCCCACACCCCAGGCGAACCATGGTCCGTTCATCTCGTGGCTTGGCCGGAGCAGAATCTCGAACGTGCCGGGATTGTTCGCGAGAATGCTCGTCGCCAGCGTCTTCCAGTGGTCGTCGTAAGCACCGCCTTTCGCTTCTGCATAAGTGGCGCCCTTGATGATGAGGGGCACATCATAAACCAAGCGCCGGTTCCCCCGCGAACCGAAGACGTCTTTGCTCAGCCAATCGGCATAACGATAGTTCTCCCACTTTTCGTAATCGACCGTGCAAAGAATCGTGTCGACGGACCGTCCCAACCACTTCTCGAACGCCACCACACGCTCCATCGAGTTCTCGCCAAAAACCCCGAGCAACGGTTCCGCGAGCGCCGACGCTGCCCACCCGCAGATGGCAACGCCGGTGCAAACGATTCGAAACCCCAGGGACATGTAATGCATGCGAGGAGGCAACGAATCAGTACTGCCCCCGTCCTGTCAAACGGCCGCTACCCGTTGGTGCTCCCCGGCATAACGCCCGATGGGACCGGCAGAAAAGGCGAGCCATCCCTTCTCCGTCTGGTCGCCGTCCTATTACGCAAAGAAAGCGGCGTCAGATCCTCTGATTCTCCAGATGGTTCGGCTTCCCCTGATCAAACGCGATGGTGCGCGGACCAAAGTGGCAGAAGCGGCGGGCCCCTGATGTGCCGAAACTGCGGCGGGCCGCCTCTGCATTTTTGTGGAACGCAAAAGCGAAAACGGGCGAAATGGCTCCGCCGCCGAAGGACGGGCCGCGCGCGCTGCTTTGGGTTCAGGGCGCAAATGGAGGCCTCTAGAAATAGTTTGTCCAAATCCCGCGCCTGACGGGAAGTAGGGATACCGCCTTGAACATGCCACCAGACG
The DNA here is from genome assembly GCA_966125105.1 of uncultured Prosthecobacter sp. Lineage (GTDB taxonomy): Bacteria > Verrucomicrobiota > Verrucomicrobiia > Chthoniobacterales > Chthoniobacteraceae > SXWH01. The sequence goes on along the minus strand of CBHXZU010000632.1, from coordinate 2,075 downwards.
AAAAGCGCCCTCACGAAGACCCTGCGATGGCGCAGCAGCGCTTCCTTTCGCTCTTCCTGCGCAGCGAGCGGGAGATCTTTCGTTACGTGGCAGCGCTGATCCCTAATGTGGCAGACGCGGAGGACATCGTGCAGCAAACCGCGCTCGCGCTTTGGGAGAAGTTTGATGCCTATGATCCGAGCCAGCCCTTCACGCCCTGGGCTTGCCGGTTTGCGCTCAACAAGACGCGGCATTGGCTCGAACGGCGCGAGCGGTGGCGGACTCTGCTGGAAAAGGGGCTGGCGGAGGAACTGGCGCAGCGCCGCGCCGAGTTACAGCCGGAACTGGATTCGCGTCTCAAGCATTTGGAAGGGTGCCTGGCCAAACTTCCGGCGGAGCAGTTTTCGCTGGTCGAAGGTTATTACTACCGGCGGGAGGAGATCGAAGCGCTGGCGACGCACTCCGGACGCAGCGTCGCGGCGACTTACAAGATGCTGCAGCGCGTGCGCCTGATTCTCCAGGGATGCATCGAAAACGCCGCGAGGCCGCAAGGGGGTGCTGCGTGACGCTCAAGTTCCCATCGCCCGAGTTCGACGACGCGGTGGCGGCGGTATGCCACGGCTTCCTTTCCGACGACCAAGCTCGTGCATTGAATGAATTGCTCCGGGCCGATCTGCCCGCCCGGGATGAATACATTCTGCGCGTCGAATTGCACTCGCGACTGGCGTCCGATCCCGACCTCTTCGCGGAAATCGCGCCAGAGGCTGACGCCACTGTTGCTTCGGCCAGGCCCCGCCAGGTTCCCCCGAGCATCACACCGATCATAGCTCCGAAGCCTCGCCGGCAGCAGATCTTTGTCTGGGCCGTGAGCCTCGCCGCATGCGTCGCGATGCTCGCCGGCGGGTGGTGGGCATGGCGCGGTTCGCAGGACGAACGCAGAGGAACCACGAGCAAAGCGGTGGCCATGCTCAACCGCGTCGTGGATGCACAGTGGAACCCCGGCGATCCGACGCCGCTACCCGGATCCCCGATGGAAAGCGGCCGGCTGCGGCTAAAGTCGGGTCTGGCCCAGGTGGTCTTTTACAGCGGCGCGCGAGTGGTCATCGAAGGACCGGCCGAAATTGAAATCGTTTCACCCACGGAAATGTCCTGTCGCGCAGGCAAGCTGATCGCCGAGGTCCCGCCGCAGGCAAAAGGGTTTCAGATCGCGACTCCGAAAATGACTGTGACCGATCTGGGCACCGTTTTCGGCATGGACGTAAAGGATGCCACCAGCGAGTTGCACGTTTTCAAGGGAGCGGTGGAGTTCGTCGCGATCGGCAGGCCTGAGAAAGAAAATCTCATGGAAGGGTCCGGCGCAGTCGCAGACGGCGCGAACCCGCCCCATCAGATCGCCGCCAGGACCGCTCCGTTCACGTCCCTCTTCAATCTGCAGGACAGGTCCGCCGCTGCAGAGACATCACGATACGAGAAATGGCGCGCCGCGAGCCGCCGGCTCAATGACGACCCGTCTCTGCTCGTGCATTTCGATTTCGAGCACGCCTCGCCCTCGGACTGGACTTTGCGCAATGCGAGCCAGAATCCCGCGGTGAAGGACGGGACGATCGTGGGCTGCCAGTGGGCGGAGGGCCGCTGGCCAGCCAAGCCGGCGCTGGAGTTTCGAAACGTGAGCGACCGCGTTCGTCTCACCGTGCCGGGTGAGTATGACGCGCTGACCGTCGCGACCTGGGTGCGGATTCACGGCCTGGATCGGCAGTTCAATTCGCTCTTCATGTGCGATGGCTTCGACCCCGGCACATTGCATTGGCTGGTGCGCGAAGACGGCGTGCTCGGATTGACGGCGATTGGTCCAAATCCCCAAGCGTATCAAATTGTGACCAGTCGCCCGCCGCTCGGATTGGACCAAATCGGCATGTGGCTGCACCTCGCGGTCGTGGTCGATGGGAACGCAAAGACGGTGACGCAGTATGTGAATGGCAAGCGGGCCGGCGAAAAGGCGCTCAAAATAAAGCCGCCCTATCGAATCGGCACTGCCGAGTTGGGCAACTGGAATGGCCGCGGATTCCCGGACAACGATCCCTTCATGATCCGGAATT
>CBHXZU010000631.1:0-4209 GCA_966125105.1 uncultured Prosthecobacter sp. | reverse complement strand
GGATCGAAGCCGTGATTTTGCGAGGACACGTAGATGTTATTCACGTCGAGCAACACGCCGCAATCCGCCTGGTCCACCACCTCCGCGAGGAACTCCCATTCCGTCATCTCGCTCGCGTGAAACTCGGCGTAGCTGCTCACGTTTTCGACCGCAATGGGGCGCTCGAGGAAGTCCTGCACCTCCCGGATATTCCGAGCGGTGATCTTTGCCGCTTCGCGGGTGTAGGGCATCGGGAGCAAATCGTGGCTGTAGGTTCCGTCGACACTTCCCCAGCAGAGGTGGTCGCTGAGCCACGGGGTTTGCGTTCGTTTCACGAGCCGCTTCAGCTTGCGAAGGTGATCGCGATTGGGGCGATCCTGGTTCCCGAAATACATCGACACGCCATGCTGGACGACCTGGTAGCGCTCGAGGATCGCGTCGAGGATCGCGAGCGGCCGCCCGCCATCGACCATGTAGTTTTCCGAAATGATTTCGAACCAGCCGACCACCGGCTTCTTTTCCAGGATATGCTGGTAGTGAGGGACGCGCAGGCCGATGCCGATGCCTAGCTCGGCAAAGTTCGTGAAGCGGGACGCGGGCATGGAAAAACAAGAGCCCGCGACGCGGCATCGCGCCACGCCGCGGGCCTGAGTGATTTGGCGGAGCCATCGGCAATTCGTCCCGAAGCGCGGGACGCACCGCCGGACTCCCCGGAAAACTAAGCTTTCTTTCCCTCGACGGGGTGCACCGGCTTGCCGTCCTTCACTGCACAGCCGCCCTTGCCCTTGCAGCTGTTCTTGCCCTGGCAGCCATTGTCACCACTCTTGCAACCACCCTTGCCCTTGCAGGAGTTCTTGCCTTTGCAGGAGTGAGTTTCGCCCTTGGTGGTCTCCGCCTTTTCACCCGCAGGCTTTTCCGCCGCGGACGCGTTGTTGATGTAGCCGCCGCTGGCGATTCCGGCGAGCGCTGCCCCCGCGAGGAGCGCTTTTGCCGAACGAATACTGATGTTTTTCATGCGTTCTGTTAATGAGGTTCTCTAACCCGTTCTGATGGAACGGCGAGAGGACTCTGCGAGCCTTCCGTTCACTGCGCAACAGATTTGGCAGGAAGCCTATACTGTCCGCCCCGACTAGGCGGGTTTCGTAGCCAGCGGATATTTTTTCAAGCCGGTCTTCTGCAGAAACCGGCGGAATAGAAATGTGGGGACGATGACGCCGTAGCGCTTCCAGAGCCGCTTCGGATCACTGCACAACCGATGGAACCATTGCAGTCCCGAGCGCATCATCCAGCGCGGCGCTTCTTTCATCCGCCCGGTGTGGAAATCAAATGCCGCGCCAACGCCGAATGCGACGGTGGCGTTCAAGCGCGGCAGGTACTCCGCCATGAATCGCTCCTGCTTCGGTGTGCTCAGGCCGACCCACAGCATGTCTGGCTTCTTCTCGCCGAAATCCGCCTCGAGCGCCCGCTGCTCCTCTTCGTTGAGCGGGCGAAAGGGCGGGCAGTGCGTGCCGACGATTCGCGCGCCGGGAAAACGCTTTTCCATTTCCGCCTTCAACGAATCGGCAACCCCAGGCGCTCCGCCGTAGAAGTAATGCGAAAACCTTCCATCCCGCGTCGCCTCCATAATGGAGAGCATCAAGTCCGGGCCATACACGCGCTGCACCCGGTCCCCGAGTTCCGAACGCCCGGCCCAGACAAGGGGCATGCCGTCACAGGTATTCAAAAACGCGCCATTCAGGATGCGCCGAAAGCCTTCGTCGCTCTGCGCCTCGGTGACGCCGTGCACGCCGGTGACACAGACATATCCTTTGCGCCGCTGCGCGCATGCCTCGAGCACCGCGTCCGTGGCAACGCGCAAATCCATCGCGCTCATCGCGACACCCAGGACGTTGAACTTCGGAATCTCCATCTGCGGTCGAAACCATCGGACATTCCGGTGAAAACTTCCAACCGCGAAGTAGACCACGCAGGGTTAACCGCAGATTGCGGATTTGCGCGGATTGCGAATCGGAAGCAGGACGGTTGATCGGCGCTCGATGATCCGAGTAAGCTCACGCCGCGTTTCCCATCCTAAACTCTATGCGATTCCACTCAGTTCTGCTCGTCGGCATTTCCTGGTTGGCCCTCGTGACGGCGGAATTTGGCGCCATGCCGCATATCATCAATGTCTCGGCTTACGATCCGAAATAGAAGCAGCGCTCGGGCGTCGGCTACTCTGATATTGACGTCAGCGCCCTGCGAAAAAGCGGCGCGACCGGATTGATCGCGCGCGCCGGCAAAGGAGGAAACCTCGACACGAAATGCGCGAACTTCCTCGCATCCGCGGATCGCGCGGGAATGCTGCCGGGCGTCTACTACCGGGTGCAAAAGCATGTGGATGCTGTGGCGCAGGCGGATCAGTTCGTGGATCGCGCAAAAGCTCTGGCGCGCAGCCGCAATTGGAATGCGCCGGCGCTGCTGCTGTGCGGCGACTTCGATGGCAATCTGCGGATGTCCGACATTCTGCGCTTTATGGATCGCGTCGAAAGCCGGACTGGATCGGTGCCAGTTGCCTACCTGGAGAACAGCACGCATCTGAAACTGCTTCTGCGAAGCGCCGACAAACGGGATAAGGCAAAGCTTCGCCGCATGCCCTACTGGCTGGCGCTTTACTCGCACGAGAGCGGCGCAAGTCCGCAATTTCCCCCGCCTGGGAACCCGCGCGGCCTGATCAAACAATACGACGTGTGGAACGATTGGACCCTGTGGCAATACGCCGGCGTGGACTGGGCGGGGGGCCGCTCGCAGCCGCGGGTCTACAATCACGGCTCGTATCGTTTTCCGCTCTACTTCGGGAAAGTGGACCGCCCGCTGGAACGCAACATCTTCAACGGCTCAAACGGCGCGCTGCAGAGCTTCTGGAAGCGCCACGGTTTGAAGCTGCGTTAATGCGATTCGCCGCCCGGCTACTTTCTAGCTTTCGCGGAGACTTGCCCCTCCGTAGCGCGCGCGATTGACGGCGCCGGTCCTGCCTTCGTCGAGACTGCCCGGGGCGCGGCCGCCGTCGCGGCGAGCGCGCGTTCCTGCGCATACGCTGCGGCTTGCTCATTGAACCGCGCGACCGCCTGCGCGTCGTTCATATCGAGTTCGGCGCGGGTTTTCTGCAACTGCGCGTAAAGCGCATCGAGATCGGGCGCAGCCCTTGGCGGAACGACGGGCGCCGAAGGAACTGGCGCGACGTTGCCGGCGTCGGCGGCTGGTGCGGCTGAGGCTGGAGTAGAGGCAGGCGCCAACGTCGGCGCGGCGGCTGCGACCGCGGAAGGTTGTAGTGCTGGCGTTTGCTTTTGCTTCCGCCAATCGGCGAACAACCGCTGCTGCTCCTCCTGCGATTTGAAGGCAAAGTTGGTCCAGGGCATCGCGCCGGTGAGCATTTCCGTCGAATATGACGCGCCTGCGAGAAGGACCGCGAAGCACCCGAGCACTCCCGCGGCGGCCCCGCGCGAAGCCGCGAAGATGTGCCGCGTTTGGGCGAGCACGATCAAAGAGAACGCCACGGCCACTCCGGCCAGCAGCAGGATCGATTCCGCTCGGATTGCGAAGAGCCCCAAAGCAAGAAACGCGGCGGTGAGCGCGATCATGCTGCCGACAAAGAGGATCGTCCTGATCAGAATGCGCCGTGGCCCCACGATCATCCGGGCAATCGGCCACAGCAGGACCAGCGATGCGGCAATCGCGAGGAGGACGTGGTTATTAATCCGGTCCCAGCCGAACTTCTCGCCGGAGTCCAAGGCAAATTGGACTGACTGGGCCATTCCCTCATTTTGCGCGGCATGCGTGTCTGCCGCCGCCGCGTGAACGGCGGGCGCGGCTGCAAGGAATCGTGAAATGAACCCGCAGGGACGAATCCATCGAGAAGTCAGATGCATGGAAACAACCCCAGCACCGGTGATACCAAAGCCGCCCGATCGCGGCCTTGTCAGGACGTTCCCGTCGCAACCGCGTAAACGCGCGGTTACAAGACCGTCACCCTGCAGCATTTGCCACGCAGGCGTTTTCGGAAGCCAGACGGCTTTGCATGGCTGGCTCTGAAGTAGTCGGAGGCACAAGGCTGCGCCCTTCGCGCAGGACGGCGAGGACGCCGCCCCACTGCCATTAAGTTAAGCAGAGCCGATACGCGTGAAAAACTGAGTCATCCTGAGAGAGCCTAAGCGACTGAAGGACCCCGCTCCACTCGCAGGAACCACGTTAATT
>CBHXZU010000630.1:0-4212 GCA_966125105.1 uncultured Prosthecobacter sp. | reverse complement strand
TCGTTCCGGATTCCGGAGGCGGCGCGCCTGAACGCGATGAAACGCTCCCTGATCGGGACGGCCGCGGCTCGGAATCGAGCGGCGTGGTTCCTGAAATCAGCGGACGACTCCCTGAATGCAGCGGCACCGCGCCTGAATGGGGCGGCGCTGCGGAAGAATCCTCAATTGTTCGCGGTAAGTCTATCGCGTGACGCGTGCATTGGCCGCTCGCGCCGGAGGTCGCGGGAAAATGCACTCCTCCCCAGCATTGTCGGAAGCGTTTCCCGACGACTGCGCGCGCAATACAAAAAAACCCCGCCACGACGGGAGCCGTGGCGGGGCCTGAATTGATTCGGATCGCTTACTTCAGTTCGGGAAGCTCGCGGATGTTGATGTTTTTGTAGGCCACTTCATTGCCGTGGTCCTGGAGACAGATGTGACCTTTCGCCGCCTTGGCAAAGTTCGGCATCTTGGCGAATTTCGATTTCGCCACCTTCTCGTTCCACTCGTCGGAGCCGATCTCGTATTCCACGTATTTCGTCCCATTCATCGTGTGCTCGCACTTATAGGTGCCTTTGGGTGTCTTTTGGCACTTGAGGACAAAGTGGTTCCATTCGCCCGCGGGTTTCGTCGTGTCGACGCTGGCGGCATAGAGTTGATACATCCAGCCGGCCTTCTGCGGATCGTGGCCCTCCTTGTTGTCCTGGACCTGCGCTTCAGGGCCGGACTCGTAGCTGGCCCCCTTCCCTTCCTGCACCTTGAACATGATGCCGCTATTACCGCCGGGGCTGATTTTCCAATCCACGGCGAACTCGAAGCTTTCGTATTGATCCTTCGTGATGATGTCGCCGCCGCCCTTCTTGCGGACGATCGCGCCGTCCTCGGCCACCCAGCCCTCCGGCACCTTGTCCTTCTTGTATCCGCGGAAGTTTGCCGAGACGTCCTTGCCGTCGAAGAGCAGTTTCCAGCCGCCGGCTTTTTCTTCCGAGGTGAGTTCGTTATCCGCCGCGAACACGCTGCACGTGAGCGCGAGCAATGAGAGGAGAAGTTTCATGAGAGAGCGGCCTGTAACAGGCCGAAGGGCAAAAAACCAAACACTAAAAACTACCACTCAACGCCCAATCCGAGGCTGCCCGCGCGCTCGGGCGGGCCTCGGTTAGTTTTTGGCCTTTAGCGTTTAGCGTTTCTCAAAGCTCCGTATGCCGCAGCATGATGCCTAGAAGCAGCCCATAGACCTCGATCTGGAGCATCGCGAAACCCTTCTCCTGCGTTTCGAAGGCGCGGCGGCCTTCCATGTCGTCTTCCGTCACTCCATTGCGCGCGCCGATGGCCAGGCGCGCCTGGTTTAACGCGTGGACCCATGCGCGGAGGTGATCGGCGGGAATGCGGAGCGTGGCCCCACCCTCTACGTCGATCATCGTCTGCAGATCCCCACTAACGACGTCGATGTGCGACTGAAAGGCTTCGCGCAGTTCAGGCTCCACGACCTCGGCCCATTCTTCATCGGCATCAGGGTCTTTTCCTCCCGTCGGCGAGCCAAACAGCCGTTTGCGCGCAGGCTCGTCCTCGGGCGCGGCGCTCTCGGGCAGGCGGCGCAGCAATTCCGACCAGAAGTCGTCGAGATCGCTCAGAACGACGTTTCCATCCTCCCACAGAAAGTTCATTGGCTTCGCTCAATCGTGGCCATGAGCAGGTGCAGATGCAACTGCTCGACGAAGAGTTCCGCCTTTTCCCGCGCTCCAGTCCACAAAATGGACCGGCCGCGCTGGTGACCTTCCATCATGTGCTTCTCCGCGCGCTCCTTCGCATAGCCAAAGACCCGCATGAAGACCTTCGTGACGTAATCCATCAAATTGATGGGGTCGTTGTGCACGACCACGTTCCACGGCGTGTCGAGACTCTCCTCGACCTCGACCTCCGGCTCAATGACGACATCGGGCGCACCCGGGCCGGATCCAGCCAATCGGACTAGCTGGGGCGGAAAGAAGGCTGGCGCGCGCGAATCTTCCATCATCGAACAATCGTGCCTGGAACTGCGGTGGCCGGGCGGACGGGCTGCAACGCGGGTGATGACGGGACCGCCGCGGGCGCGGGGACTGCCGGCACAACCGGAGTCGCTCCCGGCGCAGCGGGCGCCGCTGTGGGAGGCACCGGCACTGCAGTGGGCGTGGCGGGGGCAGCGGCAGGCTGCGGCGACAAAAGCTCCTCGATTTGGCTGATCCAAGCCTTCGCCGACGGATGCTGCGGATACGTTTTCACCAAGTTGAACATCTCACCGATGGCGCGGTTCTTCTGACCCAGCAGCAGGACGTCCTGCGCGCGGTCCCAGAGAATCTGCGGCCTTCTCACATTGGACCACTCACGCTGCTCCACATCGAGCTTCTGTTTTGAGGCGCGGTCTTCTTCCCGCTTCAGAACCATCGCCCAGTAATCCAGCACACGCGGATCCTTGGACGAACGATACTCTGGCAGAATCACCGAGTTGTAGATGCCTTCCACATTGCCGGCCACGGTTTCCCAGCCACCGTCGTTCTTTTTGCGACCGCCGAGAGCCTCGCCGAGTTGCAGCATGCGCGCCACAGGGCTGCTGTTGATCGACTGCTTCATGATGCCATCGTAAAACTTCTTTGCCGCCTGGTCTTCCTGCACGTCCTTGCGCGCACCGGGGCTTTTTGGACCGCGTTCCCTCGCCTTCTGAATGCTTTCGCCGAATTGCTCCGCGGCTTCGTTCAGGGCCACGACTGCATTCACGTGCTCGACCACCTTCGGCAACAAAGTGCGGGTGTCGGCACCCGCCGCATGCTGGAGATTCAGGGCGAGCCAGTTCAAATGAAGGCGCACCGCGCTCGCGCAATGGCGGTCGTTCAGCGCTTCACCTTCACCATCACGCCAGTCCTGGATCTTGCTGCCTTCGTGTTCCGCTCCTTCGAACTGCACGGCTTTCACCGCTTCCTTCCAGTAAGCTACTGCGCGCTCGGGGGAAGCCGCTGCGGCCGCGACTTGCTGGTAGGCACTGGACCGCTTGCTTTTCAGGCCGGCTTCATTCGTGTCCTTGAGCTTTTTGAGCTCTTCCAAGAGATAGCGGACATCGACTGGAGCGGTATCAGGCGTTTGGGATTGGATCGGGCCCGCCAGGATGAGAGCGGCGGCGGCAGACAGGAAGAACGCGGATTTCATGCGAGGTAAGTGGAAGCAGTAACCTGCAAAACCCCGATTTGAGGAATAAATTTTCTGCGGGATTCGACAGGTAATTCCGCCGGTAAACCCGGCGTTGCCGCAGGAGTTCCGAATCTTTCCGCGCAAAAGGAGCACTTGGGGACGTTTTTTTCTTCACGGAAGCGCCCGCTCGCGCATGTTGCCCGCCGTCAATGCGCGCAGTACTCGCTTTAGAAGATGGCCGTTACTTCGTTGGGGAATCCTTTGGGGCTCCCGGCACGACAGTTGGAGAGGCCTGTTTCAACACGTCCATGACCGGTTACCAGGAAGTCCTTACGGATCCTTCCTACCGTGGACAGATCGTCGCCATGACCTCGCCGCAGATCGGCAATTACGGCGTGAACCTGCTCGATGATGAAAGCACCGCGGTGCACGTGCGCGGGTTTGTCATCGAGGAACTTTCGGCGATTTACAGTAATTGGCGCGCCTCGGGAGATCTCGACGCTTACCTGAAACGGTGGAACGTCCCGGGCATCCAGGGAATCGACACGCGCGCGCTGACGAAACACCTGCGCTCCCGCGGCGCGATGCAGGCGTGCATTTCCAGCGAACTCACGCCGGAACAGGCAGTTGAGAAGGCAAAGTCGGCGCCGCCGATGGAAGGCTCGGATTACGTGAAAGAAGTGACGCCGGATTCCGCCTTCCAGTGGGACCCGGAGGACAAACTCTCGCCAGAATGGACGATCGTGCGTGGCGATGGATCGGGGGTGGAGATCCGCGAAGGCAATGAGGTTTTCAAGAAGCTGCCGCCGGCTCGCTTCAATGTGGTGGCGTATGACTTTGGCATGAAGCGCAACATCCTGCGCCGCTTGCGCCAGCAAGGACTGCGCGTGCAGGTGGTGCCCGCCACGTTCAAGGCGGAGGACGTGCTCGCGCTGAAGCCCGATGGCGTTTTCCTCAGCAATGGGCCCGGAGATCCGGCCGCGCTCACCTATGTACACGACAACATTCGCAAGCTCGTCGGCCGCACGCCGGTCTTCGGCATTTGCCTCGGGCACCAGATGCTCGGCTACGCGA
>CBHXZU010000629.1:0-4223 GCA_966125105.1 uncultured Prosthecobacter sp. | reverse complement strand
GAAGTCCGCTACGCGCTGGCCGATTGGGGCAAGATCCCGCTGAACCCGACGCTTTACGCGGAGTACAAGTGGGTCGCCGAAGGCGCGGACGTCTTCGAAGGCAAGCTCCTCCTGGGCGACCAGTTCGGCCAGGGCTGGCACTACGGCATCAACTTCGTCTGGGAAAAGGAACTCGGCGGCGAGCGCGCGACCGAATGGCAGATCGTCGGCGGTCTCAGCAAGACACTGGCCGACGGCAGATTCAGCATCGGCGCGGAGTTCAAGTACGTGAATGAATCCGTGACGGACAACCGCGCGCATCCCGAGCACAAGTTCCACGTTGGCCCGAGCGTGCAGTGGCGCATCACCGACCGCCTGCACGTCGACGCGACGGCCCTCTTCGGCCTGAACCAATATTCGCCGCGCCAGGAATGCTACCTCATCGTCGGGTATGACTTCGGCCGCGAAGACAAGGCCTACCAGCCGGTGTCAGCCACGTCGAACCTGCGTCGCTAGCGATTTCGAAAGTCAATTTGGTGTGTCAAGTCGCTCGTCCTCTTGATGGAAGGACGACATGGTGTAAGCGCCGCCGCTCCTGGCAAGGGGCGGCGGCGCGCTTCGTTTCGCACCTTTGGCAAGGGCGGCCTGAGTGGAGGTAAACCGAGTTGGGCGGAGGGGAAAATGAACTGGAGACCGCGCCTATCTCGGAGCCGTCAACGTCCAACCTGAAAACCGCTTTTGCCGCGGCGTTTAAAATGGACGGCCGAAGGCCCAATCGCATACCAGCCCAGTGCAACGCACAGGGTAGGGTAAAGTAGAATGCATCAAGGGCCAACGGCCCGGCGCATCGGCGCGATTTGCGGCGGCTTTCAGCCCTTGATCGCATTCTCCATCGATATCCAGCCCTTCGGACTGGGCTGGTATGCATTCGGGCCTTCGGCCCTTCAACGCACGGTTCTGCCACCAATCGCGGTTTTCAGTCCAACGTCGAACATCCAACATTCAACATCCAAGGAAGATGCGCACGCCTTCGGCGGTGGAAAAGTGTAGCGAGGGCGCTCGTCTCCAAACATCGCCGAAGGCGCATACTGACCCTTGGATGTTGGATGTTGAGCCGAGCCTGCAACCGTCCCTCCCGCACAAACGCCTCCTCGGCGCGATGTTGGATGTTGGACCTTGACCGCCGCGAGGCAGGCCCGCTCCCCAAATTCAATCGCTCCCACCCAACCCAAAAACCCCTCTGCAGGCGTGCGTTTTAGGCTAAGCGCATCGCCCTTCCTTCGATTACCTTCCGAGCAATGATTCGCGCGTTTGTCAGTCTGGTTGCAGTGGCTTCGGCTCATGCGGTGATGCCGCCTGAGCAGGTGGAATTCTTTGAAAAGAAGGTGCGGCCGGTCCTGGCGGAGCAGTGCTACAAGTGCCACGGCCCCGAGAAGCAAAAGGCCGACCTGCGGCTCGATTCCCGCGAAGCCGTGCTGAAAGGCGCCGACACCGGTCCGGTGTTGGTCCCGGGCGATCCCGGCAAGAGTTCCCTGATCAAGAGCATCCGCCACGAAGGCGACTCGCCGATGCCGGAAAAGGCACCGAAGATGCCCGATGATCAGATCCAGGCACTGACCGAATGGGTGAAGATCGGCGCTCCCTGGCCGGAAGGAACCAAGCCAACCGGAACGGCCGCGCTCGTTCAGACCCACTGGTCGTTCCAGCCGGTCGCCAATCCACCCGCTCCGAAAACCAAGAACGAGGCTTGGGCAAATTCGGACCTCGATCGCTTCATCCTGGCGCAACTGGAAGCAAAACAGCTGTCGCCGTCGCCAATCGCCGACCGCTACACGCTGATCCGCCGAGCGACTTTCGTCCTCACCGGATTGCCGCCGACCGCCGACGAGGTGGAGGCCTTTGAGAAAGACCCGGCGCCCACTCGCGACGCGCTCGCGAAGGTGATTGATCGGCTCCTCGCTTCTCCACGCTACGGGGAGCACTGGGGCCGCCACTGGCTGGATGTCGCGCGCTACGCAGATCACCGCGGTTACCTGGCCGGCAATGACAGTCGCGAATACCCCTTCGCGTGGACCTACCGGGACTGGGTGATCCGCTCGCTGAACGAAGATCTTCCGTACGATCAGTTCATCACGAAGCAGCTCGCAGCCGATATGCCAGGTTCCGGCGGCAGCAAGGATGACCTCGCCGCGCTCGGCTTTCTCACGCTCGGACGCCGCTTTTTGAACAACCAGAACGACATCATCGATGACCGCATGGACGTGACCATTCGCGGAACGATGTCGCTCACCGTCGGCTGCGCGCGTTGCCACGATCACAAGTTCGATCCTGTTTCGGCGAAGGATTATTACGCGCTCTACGGCGTGTTCGCTTCCACTAACGAAGAGCAGGATCCCGGGAAGTTGCCCGAGTTGCCCGGCGGGAAGACTTCCGAGGGATACGAAAAACTACGCGCAGAGCGCCTGGCCGACATTCGGAAGTTTGACGAAAAGGTCGCAAACCAGCTTGCCGCCATGCTGCAGATCGCCAGCGGCACTCCGACCGTTCTGCCCCCCGAAGCCATCGAGTCGCTCGGAAAGCGTCGCGGCCAACTCACACGCAAATATCGCGACGAGCGGCGCAAGCTCGACGCGAAGCTCGCGCAGGCTGAGCTGAATCCCGGCGCGCCGCCCCGCGCGCACGTGCTTACGGACAAGCCTGACCCCGTTACTCCACGCGTTTTCATTCGCGGGAATCCGGGACGCCCGGGGGAGAAAGTCGATCGGCGGTTCTTTTCATTCCTCGGCGGTGAAGCAAAGCCGTTCAAGCAAGGCAGCGGGCGCCTCGAACTCGCGCAAGCCATCGTCAGCCCGACGAATCCGCTCACTGCTCGCGTGATCGTCAATCGCGTGTGGAATTACCAGTTCGGCGCGGGCCTGGTGCGCACGCCCGGCGACTTCGGCGCGAAGTCCGAGCCGCCGACGCATCCCGAATTGCTCGATTCACTCGCCACGAAGTTCATGAAGGATGGCTGGAGCCTCAAGAAACTCCACCGCGAGATCATGCTCTCGAGCACCTGGATGCAGGCCAGCGAATCGCGCGCTGACGGCCAGAAGATCGATCCCGAGAATCGGCTGCTGTGGCGGCAGAATCGGCAGCGCCTCAGCTGGGAAGCGCTGCACGACGCGCTGCTCGCCGCCGCGGGCGAGCTGGATGAAACGATGTTTGGACGTCCGGTGCAGATCTTTAAACAGCCGTTCCCGAAACGCCGCGCCATCTACGGCTACATCGATCGGCAGAACCTTCCGGGCACTTTGCGCACGTTCGACTTCGCCAGCCCGGACCTCATGAATCCGCAGCGCGCGACCACCACCGTGCCGCAGCAAGCGCTCTACATGCTGAACAGCCCGTTCGTTCTCGCGCAGGCTGCAGCGCTGGTGTCGGAACCCGAGTTTGCATCGAGCGCCATCGAGGAAGCACACGTGCAGAGTCTCTACGAGCGCGTGTTTGGACGCCGGGCCACGGCGAACGAAGTCGCGATGGCGATCGCCTACGTGAAAGGCGCGTCCTCCGAGGAGCGCGACACGCCCCTGCCGCTCTGGCAATACGGTCGCGGCCAGTACGACGGCGCCACGCAACGCATGGTCTTCAATTCGCTCCCGCATTGGACAGGAAACGCGTGGCAGGGCGGCCCGAAGCTTCCTGATCCGCAAACGGGTTGGGTCACGCTGAACGCAGAAGGCGGACACCCTTCCGCCAAGGAAGCCGCCGTGAAACGCTTCATCGCGCCGCGGGACATGGTGGTCACGCTCAACGGTCGCGTGCATCGCAATGCGGAAGTTGGGAACGGCGTCCTCGCTCGCTTGGTGAGCAGCCGCCAGGGCCAGCTCGCCGAGTGGATCATCGAGCCCAAGCAATCTGTCGCTTCACCGGTCACGAGCATCGAGCTCCGTGCCGGCGAAACGCTGGACTTCGCCGTCGAAAGCCGAGGCGACGAAAACAGCGACAGCTTCGTCTGGCGCGCCACTCTGCGCGCCGCCGACGGCACCGAATACTCCTCCCAAGCGCAATTCCACGGCCCAACTCCGAACGAAAAACCCCTCACCGCCTGGGAACGCTACGCGCAGGCCCTCCTCGCCACCAACGAGTTCGTCTTCGTCGACTAAACACCGCGAAGCACAAACCCCGTAGGGCATTCTGCCAGGTGCCTTGGGAAGGAGCGCCGGCGCGGAGCCTGGTTCTGCCACTGAGAACTGGCAACTCCA
>CBHXZU010000628.1:0-4224 GCA_966125105.1 uncultured Prosthecobacter sp. | reverse complement strand
ATCCAACGCCGAAGCGCTGGATAAGATCGCGCTGCCCGCCATTCGTCGTCTGGAGGCGGATCACTGCGACGGCCTGCTCCTCGATGTGAAACGCGAGGAGGCGTTGTTTAAATTGCGGGAAATCGTCGCAGAGATGGGAGACGCGCGCGCATTGCCATCGGGCGAAACACCGACAGTGCTCTGCATTCCCGCGTGCAACCTTGCGGATGAAGTCACCGCCGAGATGCTGATGGAAGGGCTGCACGTCAACGGTGTGCGCGTAGAGTGTCTCTCATCGCGCATGACCACCGGCGAGATGGTCACGAAAGCGGTGGAACTGAAACCGCAGATCGTTTGCCTCTCGGCGTTGTGCGCGAGTTCGGTCACGGCGACCGCATTCCTCTGCAAACACCTGCGCGCGCGACTTCCTGAGGCCAAGGTGATGGTCGGCCTCTGGCAGGAGGAAGGTGACGAATACAACAAACGCGCCGCGCGCCTCGAAGCCTCCGGCGCCCAACGCGTCCTCCCGACGCTCTCGCGCATGCAGTTGGCAATCCTCGAACTTATCCCGCAGGAGGAAATGAAGGATGAGCCGTCAACCGGCGACCAAGACGTTCAGCCCGAACCAACGCCCACACCGATGCCCTCAACGAGGGATTTGGCTCCTCAGACGTGATTTTAGGTGACAGGAGAAACGCAGCAATTCCGGGAAGGAGTTGCTGGGCGGTGAAAATTTCTTAATTTTTGGTTGACTTGACGTAACGGTGCCTCGTAAACGGATTTAAGTGGCTGGCCAGTTAACAGTCTCACCCCAGATCCGCTAGACGTTCATCATTCCATGAAATCGCTAAGCTGTAGTGTTGTACTTGCCGGACTCCTCGGAACAATTGGCGCTTTGGAAAGCGTAAGCGCGGCCGTAATTCTCAACGACAGCTTCGACAGCTATGTTAGCCAGGCTGCGTTCGAGGCAGACTGGGTTCCAATTGGCACGACTGCGCCGATCAGCGGTCTACTCTCGCTTGAGCAGGCGGTTAGTGGGACCACATCTATCAAAATAAACGGCACCGCGACAAATAATCAGCAGCGCAACCGGAGAACAATTTCTGAAACCGGAAGCATCTCCCTCAATAACGCGGTCGTTTTTAGCATTGATTTTTACGATTCGCTTGTCGCGGGCACACCGGGGCGAAATTACGTGAATCTCCAAGACGGAACCACTGGGCTTGGAGAGAACCAACTTATCTCGCTGGGTCTAAACAATACACAGTTGGCGACCGAAAGTGGTGGTAACTTTTATATGGCCAGGATCTTGGGGCATACGCTCGTATCGGTTGACCCGGATGGAGGGCCTGTCGAAGACGAGGCGAACGGATCATCGGGAATCTTCATCAAATTGAACGACTTCGGTGTGGGCCTGCGTAGCTTGGGATGGCACAACCTAAAGGTTGTCATTAGCACTGACGACGGGCTGAGTTCCGACTACGCCTTTTACGTGGATAATCAACTTGCCGAACTCGTCAGCAACGTGGGGACAACCGTTCGTAGCTATGACAATGTCACTCTGGGGTCAGGGTTGTCCAATAGCAGCACTGCTGTTTATTTTGACAATGCAAACGTAACCACGGTTCCGGAACCCGCGAGTCTGATGATGCTAGGATTCGGTGGAGCGTTCTGCTTGCTCCGTCGGCGGTGGCGCTAGTCGGTGGAAACACAGTCTGCTCGGCTTTTACGAGCTTTGACAGAAGATTCCCCAGGATATTAGCCGAGGGCGTTAAGGCATGCAGCTAGGGCCGCACGGTGAGTCGCGAGCCCTGCCATACGCATTGCCGCAAGGGGGATCATCTTTGAGAGGGTTGATTCGTGGTGTCGGCTCCTTTGATTCTACTGTTTCAGGGTCGATACACGCTGAGACTATCCAGGGTAAGCTCGTTCCCCGCCAATCCAGGACTGGATGATGCAACGCCTTCGGCGTAGTCGCTGCGCAGCGGATTTTGCAATGGCGTCCGAAATTGCCGCACAGGTTTAGCTCCGCCGCCGCCGTACGGCGAGAACGCCTAAACCCGCCAGCAATGCGGCCGACGTGCCCGGTTCCGGGATCACGTGCAGGACAAGGTCCTTGCCTCCGTCGGCGAGTTGCAGGGAGACGTCGAGACCGTTGACCTGGCCGAACACATTTGCACCGAGTGTTCCAGCAATCACAGAGTTGGTGTCGAAGAGCACGTAGTCGCCGCCGTCCAAACCTGGGAGCGCGGTAAACGCGAAATCGTCGAATTGAAGCAGACCTGCGCCAATGGTGAGAGGACCGCCGGCGATCACAACCCGATCGCTGCCCGCAAGGGTGCCGAGTTCGAATACCAGCGCGCCGGTATTGCTCGTGATACCTCCCGTGAGATCGACGGTGCCGGTCCCGGTGAGATTGAACGCGAGAGTTCCTGCGCCCGTGCCGGGCGCCAGTTTGCCGCCGGCAGTGAGCGTGACGTTCCCGTTCAAAGCCGGCGCGATGGTTCCCGTGCCTCCTAGTGTTCCGCTCACGTTCACCGCCGCGGTCCCGGTCAGCGATCCCGTGACGGAGAGAATCCCTGCGACCACATTCGTCCTGCCAGTGTAAGTATTGGCTCCGGATAAAGTCAGGATGCCGGTGCCGAGCTTGGTCAAGCCGAGCACGTTTGCTCCGCCATTGGGGTTGGTGATCGCGCTGGCGTATTCGAAGTTACCTCCGGCAGCATTGGTCGTGTCGATCCCGATATTCGACCCGCTTTGAAATCCGCCGCCTGGCACGCCTAACCCGACCAATGTAGCGATATTTCCCGCGGTGAACTCGTCCGCGCCACCCGCATTCACGGCGAGGGTTGCGTCATTGCTTACCGTGATGTTGCCAATGGTCCAATTCGCGGCACTGCCGTTGTAAAGGGAGGCTTGCTTCGCGAATTGCAATGTCCCCCCGGAAATCGTTGTCGTGCCAGTGTACGTGTTGGTCCCGGATAGGACCAGTGTCCGCTCCGTGGTGCCTGAAAGCACATTGCGTTTTTCGAACGAGCCCGCGCCGGAGATCGAGCCGGCGAACGTTGTGTTCCCGACGGGATCCGTGACGAGAAGATGGGCCGCTCCGAGGTTAATGGTTCCCCCCGTGCCGCTGAGGTTTTCGACCGTTTGTGTGGAGTTATCCAGGTTCAGAGTTCCGCCATTCACGATCAGATCGGCCGTCGGTCCGGAAAGGGATGCAGTTGCGGTGACCGTCACGGTGCCGGCCGAGATGGTGAAGCTCCCGGAATAGGTGTTCAGGCCTTGGAGGATGAGCGTGCCCGTGCCTGTTTTTGCGACCTTGCCGTTGATCGCAGTCGTGCCGTTCGCACCCGCATTTTTCGTGTTTTCGATTACCCCGCTAAAAGTGGTGTTTGCCGAGCCGCCAATGGTGAGAGTCGCGCCTCCCAAACCCACCCCGCCATCGCCGGACAGTGAGCCAATCTCTTGCGAGACATTGTTGAGATTGAAGATGCCGGGGCTGTTCACCGTCACCGCGCCCGATGTGGGAAGACGATTAGCCGATGTGCGGACCCGCAGTTCCCCTTGATTGATGATCGTGCCGCCGGAGTAAGTCGAGGCGGATGCAATCGCGAGGACGCCGGCGCCGGACTTGATAAGCGCGCCGACCCCGGAGATCACGACGTTCGCCTCGATGATGCTCAACCTGTCGGGCGTGGAGTAAGAGAAAGTGCCCCCCGCGGCGCCGAGGGTGATCTTGGAATCAACATCCACGAAAGAACCGGCGTTCCCCGGGTTGGAGTTAATGAGAGTCCCCCCTTGGAAATTGAAAGTGGAACCCGCCGATGCGCTAATCCGGGCAGACGTATTGATGCTCAGGACCGCCCCGCTCGCGATGGTGACCGATCCCGCGCCAATTCCGACCACTCCTGACGGACCGAAAGTGACGTTTCCCTCTTCGATGACAATGGCGCCTGCCGTCGTTCCAGGGGACGTGCTGGTTCCCGTGAGTCCGACCGTGTAACTGCCAATCCCGTCCGCTCCCGCCGCAAAAACGGCGATGTCACTGTTCGCGTTATTCCACGCGATGGTTTGCGCCGTCCCGGTTTCGTCCAGGGTCCAGTTTGGCGTCGAAGTATCCCAGATCGAATCGACAAATGCGCCCGAGCCGGGAAACGTGGAATTCACATCCCAATAAACGGTCGCGCCGAATACCGGAGTTACAGCGGCGTAAACCGTGGCGAGTACGGCGACATTCCTCGT
>CBHXZU010000627.1:0-4227 GCA_966125105.1 uncultured Prosthecobacter sp. | reverse complement strand
CACGCCGCCCGCGAGCGGCTTCAACCAACTGCCGGCGTTCATCGCTCCGCCGAGCACAACCACCCCACCGCCGCGCTGCGCAAATCGTTCGATGGGCGCGCGCAATTCCGGGGCCGTCTGTTTCCAGCCCGGGTTCGACAGGATCACCACATCGGCGCCATTCAGTTCCGCATCCGTCGGGACCGCCGCTGCAGTCACCGTTGCGCCCGCCGCTCGGAGACTCTCTCCGAGCGATTGCGCATCCCCGGAAAGGACGACGCGGACCGGAGCTGCATCGAGAGCGGCCGCCAGAAGCGATAGAGCGAGGGCAAGGCGAAGGAGTTGCATGAGCGCAGGAAAGAGTCGTGAAACGAGCGATGTACTAGGCCTGCGCGCATCGCCAAGGCACACCTTCGACTCTCTTGAATCCACACGGGGAGGCGCGGCTAGCGAGCTACAACAGTTGATGTGCATCCACATCCACCACGACGAACACATCCTCCGGCCACGTCAGCTTATCGAGCACGCTCCGCAACGCCCGGCTGAGCTTCAGCACCGCCCGTGACCGCAGCGCGAGGTGAAACCGATAGTTCCCATGCGACTTCTCCAGCGGCGCCGGCGAGGGTTCGCCGAGCGTCACTCCAGGCGGAAGCACTTCCTTCAACCGCCGATGCAGCGTCTCAATGCTCAGCTGCGCCCGCTGTTGATGGGGCGATCGCACCGTCACCAGCACGAAGTGCGTGAATGGCGGCTGATTCATCTTCTCCCGCCAATCGATCTCCTGGTCGAAAAACCCTTCAAAGTCGTGATGCCGCGCAAACTGGATCGACGGGTGAAACGGCGTGTAACTCTGAACCACCACTTCTCCTTCGATATCCCCGCGTCCCGCCCGTCCCGCGACTTGCGTGAGCAATTGAAACGTCCGCTCGCTCGCCCGAAAATCGGGAAGATGCAGACCCATGTCCGCATTCACAATCCCCACCAGCGTCACGTTCGGAAAATGCAGCCCCTTCGCAATCATCTGCGTGCCCACGAGAATATCGATCTTCCCCGCGCGAAATGCGCCGAGCGTTTCCCGGTAAGCCTCCCGACGCTGCATCACGTCGGCATCCATGCGCTTCACCACCGCCTTGGGAAAAGTCTTCTGCACGGAATCCTCCACCTTCTCCGTCCCGGTGCCGCTGTATTTGATCCCCGGATCCTTGCAGTCCGGACATTTCGCCGGCGCCACCGCCATGTGCCCGCAAATATGGCAGACGATGCGATTCGCCGCGCGATGAAACGTGAGCGAAACAGAGCAGTTCGGGCATTCCGCCACGAAGCCGCACTTCGCGCACATTAGGTTCGTGCTAAATCCGCGCCGGTTAAGAAAAAGGATGACCTGCTCTTTCTTCTCAAGCCGCCCCGTAATCGCGGTCGTGAGCGGATCGCTGAGAATCGGCGAGGACTTCTTCGCCTCGAGCCGCATGTCCACAATGCGGATGAACGGCAGCTTCTGGTCATCGACCCGCGCCATCATTCGCACCAGTTCGTATTTTCCCGTTGAGGCGTTGTAGAAGCTCTCCAGCGAAGGCGTCGCGCTGCCGAGGAGCACCGCGCAGCGCTCCATGTGGCCCCGCAGCACCGCGAGGTCGCGCCCGTGGTAGCGCGGTGTTTCCTCCTGCTTGTAGGTGTTCTCGTGCTCTTCATCGACGATCACGATGCCGAGCTTTTCCACCGGCGCGAAAATCGCCGAACGCGCGCCGATCACGATCCGCGCCTTGCCGGAACGAATGCGGTGCCATTCGTCGTGCCGCTCGCCTTCGGAGAGGTGGCTGTGCAGCACGGCGACTTCGTGATTCGTCGCCGCGAAGCGCGATTTGAAACGCTCCACCGTCTGAGGCGTGAGCGAGATTTCGGGGACGAGCAGAATCGCGCCCATGCCGTGATCGAGCACGCGCTCGATCGCCTGCAAATAGATCTCGGTTTTGCCGCTTCCCGTGACGCCGTAGAGCAGCAGCGGACGCGGCGGCGGCGGCAGGTCTGGGCCCGTCGCGCCTTTCGTCGCGTGAATCTCGTCGATCACTGCTGAGACCCGGGCGAACACGGAGATCTGCTCCGGGTTCAGCTCGAGCTTGGAGGAGGCGACGAATTGCTCACGGGCGTACGGGTCGCGCTCCACTTTCTCCGGCGCAATTTTGATCCAGCCCTTCTTGGCGAGCGACTGCACCGTCTGGTGCGCGACGTTGCAGAGCGAGCAGAGCTCGGTGACGAGCATCGGTCCAGGAGCATCCTGCAACGCGGCGATCACGTCGGCCTGCTTCGGCGCTTTGCGATCGAGTTCCTGCACTTCGCCTTCGGAAATGTCGCGCGCGAGTTCCGCGAAGAGCCGCATCTTGTGGCTGACCTCCGCCTTGCGAATGACGGTCGGCAGCACCGTGCGCAATGCGGCCTCGAGCGGGCAGCAGTAGTAATCGGCGATCCATTCCGCCAGGCGGATCAGCTGCGGCTGGATCTGCGGCTCGTCCCCGACCACTTCCGAGATCGGGCGAACGCCATCGGCGTCAGTCGTGTCGCTCAGCGCAATGATCGTCCCGAGCAGCGTGCGCGTTCGCACCGGCACGCGCACGCGCGACCCGACGGCCAGCGTGAGCGTTTCCGGAACTTCGTAATCGAATGCGCGCCCGCCCGATTCATCGAGCAGCACGCGCGCGAATTTCGCCATGCGCGGAGCATGCAAACGCGAGTGCTTTTGTCCACGCAACGCGGCGATTTTCGCCTCGCGAAGATGCGGACAATCTTCTTAAAGCCCAGTGGTGCCCCGAGTCCGCCCTCGTTGGTTTCCCTGGTCCATTGCTGCCGCCTTCGCGATCCTCTCGCTGGGCTGTGTGGCCGCATTCTGGCCGCGTTCGGAACACGAGGCACTGATCGCGGAAGTCGCGGGGCGCGTCGGAGTGGAGGCGGCGCTGGTGAAGGCGATCGTTTGGCGAGCGAGTGGGGGCGACGCCGGCAAGATTGACGACGGCGGCTA
This sequence comes from uncultured Prosthecobacter sp., assembly GCA_966125105.1. Taxonomy (GTDB): domain Bacteria; phylum Verrucomicrobiota; class Verrucomicrobiia; order Chthoniobacterales; family Chthoniobacteraceae; genus SXWH01. The sequence goes on along the minus strand of CBHXZU010000627.1, from coordinate 1,238 downwards.
TGGTTTGATGCAGCTCGGCCGAGGAGTCGGAATGGAATGGGCGGCCGCGCACGGGGTGGAAAGCTTCATGGTGACCGACCTATTGGATCCGCGAACGAATCTGCAGGTCGGCACGTGGTATCTTTCGCGGCTCTTTGAGAAATGGCGCGACACCGACAACGCCCTGACCTTTGCGCTCGCGGAATATGCGGCGGGGCCGGAGTTGGTTCAAGATTGCTCGAAGGGGTCGAAGGAGGCCGCCGTCCTCCTCGCGGGGATCCGTGGAACAGCGGCGGAAGAGTTTGTGGAAGCGGTAACCCGACGCGCCCAAAGCGCGCGGTAATGTAGCGGTTTTGCAGCTGCTACGCGTTTGATGGGCCGTAAATGGCCGTCAATGCACGGTGCGTTGAGGTCGCTGTACGCTATTTGTTTTCTGACGCAGTCTGCTTTGGCACCGAAATGCCGTAAATTCGACGCAACGTCAGGTGCCTTGGAGTCGCTGTACCGTACACCGGCCACAAAGCAGATTGCGTTGAGCACGATGTACGGAAAAAGAATCTCAAAGCACCGCGCGTTGGCATGGAAATACACTATTTTGGGGTCAAAGCACCGTGCTTCGGAGTCGATGTACGGCATTTTCGGTTCGATGCACGGTGCGTTTTGGATGCAATAGCGCGTTAATGAGTTTGCGCTTCGTGAGTTGTGCCGCACCCGCAGGGGCGCGAAGACTATTTTGAAGCGTTTCGAGGGACGCCATTTTCCCCACGAATCGAGCGCCTCGCCGATCGCGTGGCGCGCGGTGGAAACCTCTGTTGCGCCGTGGAACACGCCAGCTGCTACTACGCTCGCTTGAAGCCGGACGCCGCATAGTCGATGTATTCGGCCAATGTCTGCCCCGCGCGAGAAGGTCGATTTCAAAAAGAAGCTTGGCGAAGTGCCGCACAAGCCGGGCGTCTACCTTCATCGTGACCGCTTTGGCCGGGTGATTTACGTGGGGAAGGCGCGCGATCTTCGCAAGCGTCTCAGCCAATACTTCACTCCGAGCCGGATTATGCGCAGCGACCTCAAAACGCGCGCATTGCTCGACGCCATCTACGACTTCGACTGGCACATGGCGGGCAGCGAACCTGAGGCGCTCCTGCTCGAAGGCCGGCTCATTAAGGAGTATCGCCCGCGTTACAACGTGAGCTTCCGCGACGACAAACGCTTCCTCCTCGTGAAGGTGGATGAGCGGGAGGAGTGGCCGCGTTTTCGCCTGA
>CBHXZU010000626.1:0-4227 GCA_966125105.1 uncultured Prosthecobacter sp. | reverse complement strand
CGCAACCGTCTAATTAAAGAAGGCCGGCAACTCTCGTCGAGTTGCCGGCCTGAGAAAGTCTAACGAGGGGGCCGTTACTTCTTGTCGTCGGCCTTCGCCTTCGGGCCGAACTTAGTGATCTTGATCACTTCGTATTCGGTGCCGTCCGCATTCTTTTTGATGCGGCTGCCGGCCACCATGTCGCCGACTTTGATATCCTCGAACTTCGCCGAGCTGGTGCCCTGTTTGATTTCGGTTTTATTGGTGATGACGTGCTTCACCTTTTTGCCCTCGCGGGTGTTCTGGGTAAATGTCTTCGCCGCGGCATCAATCTCGTCGACACGGCTATTCATCGGCAATGGCCTTGTCGCTTTGCCGTCCTCCTTTTTCGCAGGGGCTTCCGAGGGCTTGGTTTCCGCGGGCTTCGTCGTGGCAGCCGGCGCACCGGGTTCGGGTTTCTTGGCTTGAGCGAGCAGGCTCGAGGGGAGGGCAAGTGCCGCGAGGAGAATGAGAATCTGGGTCTTCATTGGTAGTGGTAAACGCTGCGGCCGAGTGGCTCGTAAGCAACGCGGGGCAACGCAGCGCGTGCTAACAGGGCGCATTTCGCCGGTCAACATGAGGTTGGCAAACGAGCCGCGCAGTGGCTAACGGGCACCGATGCGAGCAGTTGTTCAACGCGTGAAGGAAGCCAGTGTAACCGTCGATGGAAACGTCGTCGGCGCGATCAAGACGGGACTTCTCATTCTGCTTGGCATCGAACCGGAAGCCACGGCCGACGACTCTGGCTGGCTCGCGCAGAAACTGGCCAAGCTGCGACTATTTGCCGACGCGTCGGGTGGGTGGAATTACTCAGTGGTTGAAGCCGACGGCGATGCGCTTGTGGTTAGCCAATTCACGTTGTTTGCGAGCACAAAGAAGGGGACGAAACCGAGCTGGCATCGCGCGGCGAAACCGGAGTTCGCGGAACAAATGTGCGCGCGATTTGTGGAAGACCTCAGCAAGCTGCTGCCGCGAAAAGTTCAGACCGGCGTTTTCGGAGCAATGATGGATGTGGCATTGATCAACGATGGGCCGGTGACGCTGATCATTGATTCGAAGGCGCGCGAGTGACGCTTCGCACTGCTTAGCAACAACCTTGAGCCGCTCGACGGTGTACCGGTTGCCAAAAGGCATTTCCGGATCGACGTGAGCTCCGCACCCGCAATCCTCTCCGGCGGCCTGCAGACAGCCGTTCCTTGGCGCAAGCGTGCTTGCGATCCGGAGAATACGTTCGGTAGCGCTAACTAAGAACCGGACACGACCTGCAGCGCCTTCGCTTTCTCCCGGACTTTCGTGTCGTGGTCGGCGCGGGAATAGGCGCCGAAATCGTTGAACCACCACTTCTTTGCCCAGCGATACATCCAATGTTTCTCGGGCACTTCCTCGCCCGGCAGCCACTGCGAGAACCGCGGGGTCATTGCTTCGAGTTCTTCCATGGCTGTGCCGCGAATCGTCGTGTCCCGCGCGCCGTGCTTGTGCACGAGTTCCTTTACGAGATCAGGGCGCTCTAGCACCACGCATCCGCGCGTCTCCCTCGCGCTAAGCTCGCGAAAGTCGCGCAGGAATGCGCTGTCGCGCATCGTTTCGTAGATACCGCGTGAGTCGCGGATGTTCTCGGTCGCGAATTGAATGATCGGGCACGGCTCAATCTCGCCCTTCGGATTCACGTGGTGCGAGATGCCGGTACTCATCGGGCACAGCGCCTGGCCTCGGTGATCGTAATACGCATCGACGATCCCGATCGGCATCTTCGTCCGCATCTCCACCACGAAACGGCGGACGTCCACGAGTTGCTGCGGCGTGAGCGCGAGCGCGGGATTCATCTTCGGGCCCACCGGACGATAGGTGTGAAACCACACGTAGTGCACGCCGAAGTCGATCAACTCCCGGAGCCATTTCTCCGTGCAGAGCTCGCCGATGTTGGTCTGGCAAACGCTCGTCGCCACACCGGTGAGTAACTTCTCCTTCAGGCACGCTCGCAGGCCGCGCAGCGTGCGCTCGAAAACGTGCTTGTTGCCACGGCGCTCATCGCTCGTGACTTCGCGACCTTCGATGCTGATCAGCGGAGTCGCGTTCCCGAGTTCGCGCAACCGCTTCGCAATCTTCTCGGTGATGAACTGCCCATTGGTGAAAATCTGGAAGTAGCAGTCCGGATGCTTCGCGAGCAAATCAAGGAGCTCCGGGTGCATGAAGGGCTCGCCGCCGAGAATTCCGAAAAAGACGTTCCCGTGCTTCTTGGCGTCCGTGATGGTTCGATCGAGCGTCTCCAGGTCGATCGCCACACGGTCGGCTGCGACATCCACCCAGCAGCCCTGGCAGCGCAGGTTGCAGGAGTTCAAGATCGAGAGATAGAGGAAGGGGGGGAAGTATTCCCCGCGAGCTGCGCCCTGCTTGAAGCGCTGGATCGAGCGGATCCCTTTAACGCCGAAGTTCCACATGAACTTGCCGAGGCACCGGAGATCAGTGGTGCGAAGGATGCGCAGGGCGAGTTGCGGAAACATGACCCTGCGAAAGAACACACGTTTTCGACGGACGCCAGTCTCTCGTGAGGCCGACCGTTTTCGCTTGGTCGAGGCACTCGCAGCGGATTCCTTGCGCTCCGCGATGCCACGCTCCACTGCGCAACTCCTCTTGGCGGTCATACTGACCTGGCTGCCGACGCTCTCGCGGCTCGAAGCCCAGACAGCAGCTACTTGCGAGCGCGGCTCCAGCCAGACCTGCTCGAAGTGCGCGTGACTTTCGACGCTTACACCTTGCAAAAGATCGCGCCGACCCTTGATGGAAATCGCGACGGCGCGCTCAGCAAGGCGGAGCTGGCCGAGGCAACGCCGATGATCCAGCAATTCATCGAGGCAAACGTCGGCGTGGAGCTGGATGGCAAGGAAGCCGGCCTTGGCACCGGCAAAGAACCCTTCTGGCCCTTGGACGCGCCTGACCCGTTGCCCGGATCCCTATGGCACGACAACGGCGGGCTGATCATGTTTCCGTTCGACCTCGCGCTGACTACCGAGCCGCGCTCGGTTGGATTGATCTTCGATGGGTTCCCGGTGATCGGCGATCGGCACCGCGTGTTTGCGGTTTTTGAACAGGGTGGGAAATCGCAGCCGGTGATTCTGTCGGCCTCGGGAAACAGCCATCGCTTTACGGTGCAAGCGGGCGAGCCCGCAACTGGTGAAAAGGCGGCGGAGCCAGTTACGCCCGAGCCTTCGACGGCCGGACAGTTCTTCTGGGAAGGCGTAAAGCACATCCTCGAAGGCTACGATCACATTGCCTTTCTCATCGCGCTGCTCGTTGCGGCAACAAGATTGCGACAAGTAGCGCTCATCGTGACGGCCTTCACGCTCGCTCACAGCGTCACGCTCATCCTGGCAGCGCGAGGGATTGTCCATCTGCCCTCCCGCGCCGTGGAATGCGCGATCGCGGCGACCATCCTTTACGTGGCAGCCGAGAACCTCCTGCGGAGTCATCCGAGGCATCGCTGGGGTCTGACGTTCTGCTTTGGGCTGATCCATGGGTTTGGTTTCGCAAACGTGCTCGCGGAATTGACGCTGCCCTCGGATGCGATGATTTCATCGCTGCTGCTTTTCAACGTCGGCGTGGAAGCGGGGCAACTGGCCATCGTTCTCGTGTTGTGGCCCATTCTGCACCGACTCGGACGCCTTCGGTGGGGACGCAAACTGAAGGCATGCGTGAATGTCGTAATCGCCCTGCTTGGGCTGGCGTGGTTGCTGGACCGGATCTTTGCGCTCGAGCTGATGCCGTTTTAGGGGCGCCGACGCTATACGCGCGCTCCGCACAAGTGCTGAAAGTCGCATCTCTGCTGATGAAATCTCTCCAGGATGTACCGTTATCTCGTTGGGATGTACCGCAAGGCGCTTGGGATGTACTGCAAGCTCGCTGGGATGCACTGTAAGCGGGACGAGATGTACGGAAATCTGTCCGACATGGACCGCAAGCGAGCCGGGATGTACCGTTAGCGAGCCGAGATGTACTGCAAGGAGCATCTCCAATTCCGCAATCTCGGGCGCGAACAACGTCAGATCGGCCTCGTATTGCGCAGGGCCGGTGCCATTTAACCCGCGGCGCGCCTCAAACGAACTCAGCGTGCTTCCTCCCTTGGGAAGTCTTTGCGGTAGCGGGCGAGGAGAGCGGGCACATCGTTTGGAACGACGTAGATTTTGCCCCTGATCTTTTTCGTTTCGCCCGGTG
>CBHXZU010000625.1:0-4238 GCA_966125105.1 uncultured Prosthecobacter sp. | reverse complement strand
CCGCTGGCGGACGACATCAATTTTGGCGCAGCTTTCCTGAGGGCCGGTGCCGTTTCGATCAATATGGGAGATGGTCCCGGGAAGATTAACGTTTCTGGAACCGTCATCACCCTAGGCAGCACTTTCAGCGCGACCTTCGGCGCGAACACGCGCGGCACCGCGGAGGTGCTATTTGGCGGAGGAACTGTTTCCGTGGCCGCGGGATTCACGGTGGCTTTCGGCGCCACGGGACCGGCGGATACTTCGATCAGCCGCGTGGTTTTTGGCGGAGATTATTCGGCGCGCATTGGCGGCACGTTGAAGGTGACCGGGGGATTGGGACAAACGGCCCTGCACATGGGGTCCCGTGATCTCTCGGTCGGCGGCGCTGTGACTTTCCAGCCTGCGGGAAACGACAACTTGTTCGGGATCGAAGCCGAAACAGCGAAGCTCTCCGGCGATATCAAGTTCCTGGGAGGGGCGGGCCAGGACAGGTTCCAGGTCGATGCCGGATACTATACGGCTTCACGGAAATCGATTTTCTCGATGGGCGCCGGAGAGAACTCAGCGGAGATCGAAGCGGGGAACATTATGATGACGGCTGGAGTGCAATACACCGGTGGCGCGGGAGTGGATTCCCTGGTCCTCGATGGCTACGGCCGCTACGGGGCGATCAATGGCACGTTTGGATCCGGGGGTGGTCAAATGGTGGTCCAGGGGATCCGCGTTGAAGCTGCGTCCGTCATCAGCAATGCCGCGACTTTGGCGGGGGAGAACTTTGAAAGCCGGGTATCGGGCTTTGATACGGTGGTGAAAGGCGGCGTGAGCTTTGTCGGTGGCGCAGGCACCAACCTGGCAAAGCTGACGGCGTTTGGGGGCTCTTTGAGTGTCGCCGGCGATGTGATCGTCACGGGCGGGGCGGGCGACGACTTCGTGCAGGTCTCCGCATTGGAGCTTCGCGCCAAGAGCCTCAAGGTGGATTCCGGCGCCGGGCATGCGGAGGTCATTGTGGATTCTGCCCAACTCCTCCTGGGAGGCATCCGGTTCCGAGCGACCGAAGGCTCTGATTCCCTGAGCGTGGCGGGAGACAGCGGTGCGGTGGGCTTGATCGATGTGAACACCGGCGCGGGAACCGCATCTCTCAGCGTCTTCGCGCCACAAGACGTGCTGCGCGTCGGTGGGGTGAACTTTAATGCGAGCAATGACGCGATGGCGTCGACCACCCTTAATCTCGCCCGAGTGATCGTTGCCGGCGGGGTGAATGTGAACACGGGAGACGGAAGCGATGCCGTGAATATCGCAGACTCCACCTTTAACGGCGCGGTCCTGATGCAAACGAAAGGCGGGGCCGACAACATCGGAGTCGACCTCCCCGACTCCGGGATCATGAGCACTTTCTACAAGGTGTTCAGCGTTGCGCTGGGCGAAGGCGACGATACGCTCACCATCGGCAGCAATACCTTCGCCGGTTGGGCCCGGTTTGCGAACAAGGTGCTGATCGATGCCGGAGGCGGCACCGACACGACGGACATCTTCAACTCGAACTTCTTTGCCGTGGAGCCAGTGGTGGCGAATAGCGAAAACGCGACGTAGGCGACGAACTCTTGCGCGGCCGATTCGATGAAAGTCGCCCCGCCTCGACCGGCGGGTTGACGTTGGCAGAAAAACATTGGCGCCTTCCCAAAGCGGCGGCTACTCCACAGGCCTTACTATTTCCACGATGTCTCAATCCCTCGATGATCAGGAGAAGCTGATCCTGCGTGCCCTGGTGCGTGATCCCCGCGATAGCGACAATGCGATCGGGCAGAAGACCGGCGTGAATGTCCGCACGGTTTCACGCAAACGCCAGCGGATGGAAGAGGATGGGATCCTGAGCTATTACACGCAGATCAATCTCGGGGCGAACGGGACGAAGCAGTATCCCGTGCGGCAGCTTTACACGATCAAGTTCAAGCTCGGCGTCACCTATCAGCGCCTGCTGGACGACATTCGCCGCGAGCCCAAAGTCCGCACCGTTTTTACGGAATGCATCGTGGAGAGCCATATTGCGGAAATCGACGGACATCTCGCCATGCTCCTGATGGTGGAAGGGGAGAGCGACCAGGAATTGGTGCAGACGGTGCATGAAAAGATCATTCCAAGCCTGCGCCGGAATCACGGCGACGACTGCATCGAAGAAGTGCAAACCGTCCGCCTGCTCGCGCCAGTCCGTGTCATGCGGAACTACGTCCTGCCGGTAAACATGAAGGATGGTTACCTCGTGAAGGATTGGCCGGATGAGGCGATCTACGTGGGGCGGTAATACGTTTCCTTCAGTCAGAATGCGGTGCCTCGTTCGACGCGCGAAAAGCCGGCTCATCCTAACGAGGCACGAGGAAGGAACCCGAACCATTCACGACAACCTCATTGCCGGCGAAATATTCGTCGTGGATGGCTCGGGGTCCTTCTCCTCGTTACACTCGGTCAGGATGACTGGCTTTTCGTGCAGTCTGACTGTGAAAATCGTATCATAGTTACGCACACGGGTGTTTCGATGCCGGAGGCATCACAGCGGGTAGCCGGTGGTCGTGCGAGGCACGAGTGCGACCACCGGAACAGCAGGAGACGTGTGCTTCCCGGAGGGAAGCCAGCGTCATTCCAAGTGAATCCCCGTCCGAGTCGAAAGGTGCTGGCGCCCCCTTCAGGGAGCAACGCCTCACATCATTTCCGGTGGGCACGCTCGTGCCTCGCGTGACCACCGGCTACAGGCTTTGATCCCTTCGGGATCGCTCGATCGCCACACTATCGAGCGCCGCTACAGATGATTGAAATCTTTGTGAAAGCCCAGTGCTCGGACTACTCGGACCTGCGGGCTTGCCGAAATTCGCTCGGGCTCTGTCCGGTCATCCGCTTGAAATCCCGAGAGAAGTAAAACTGGTCTCCGTATCCCACCTGCGTTGCGATTTCCTTTAGCGTGTCACCGCTCTCGCGCAGTCGGCGTTTGGCCTGCTCAATTCGGATATTTCGCAGCCAATCGATCGGGCTCGTGCCGAGAGCGGCGCGAAAGGCGCGAGTGAATTGCGACGGGCTTAACTCCGCCAACTCGGCCAGTTCCGCGAGCCTCAGCGGCAAGTGGTGATAGAGACGCATCCGCTCGAGCGCGGGACGAATCCGCTCCGGCACATCCATCGCCGCGGGTGTCCCGTGACCAGCGATTTGCAGAGCGTGAAGGAATAGCGCCACCCAGCGCGCAAGTTCCGCATGAATCAGCGCATCCATGTTCGCCGGTTTCTCGCGCAACAGCGCAAAGATGCGTTCAAATGCGCCGAGCTTCTCCTTCGTGTCGCAACCGGGAGCCACAGGGCCGCCCGCGGCGAGGATCAGTTTCCAAACGGCGTCGAGTTGAGCGCCTTCGCACCGGAGCCAGTAATATTCCCATGGGTCCTTCGTCGCCGAAGTGTAGCGATGCGGGTGGTAGCAATTCACCCAAATCGCATCGCCGGACTTTACTTCCCATGATTGTCCGCGAGTCCGGATCCGCGCACTCCCACGGAGGCAAAGGAAGAGCTCGTGCCCGGGATAAGTGTCTCGGGCGAAGCTGTCTCCCGGGAAGGGGCCGCCATGCCCGGCCCGCACCACGCACCAGAATGCGTTGCGGGCGGCGTCATCCGGCGCGTGCTGCAGCACGAAGCGGTTGCGTTTCTCAGCGTAAGTGCGGGCCATTCGCTCGCCGCAGCATGCGCGGATGGTGCAAAGGCTCCAGCCAGAAAGTCCATGGACCTTTCGGTTGTCTCGCATGAGATTCGATGTCCTCTGCCGCCATGCCCATGACCGTCCGCCTAGCCGTCTTGCTTTGTTCCGCCGCCGTCACCCAGGCGGCTGAACTCGGCGATCCGAAGAAACTTCCACCCCCGGCGGGCAGCTTCGATTTTGACAAGGATGTGCGCGCGGTCCTGGAGACGTCGTGCGTGCACTGCCACAACGCCGAGAAGGACAAGGGTGGGCTGCGACTGGATACGAAGGACCAGGCGATGAAAGGCGGCGATGAGCACCGCGCTTTCGTCCCCGGAAAATCGGCGGAGAGCGCCGCGCTGCATTTTGCGGCGCGTTTGGTCGACGAAATGGAAATGCCCCCAAAGGGGAAGGGGGATGCGCTGACGGCGGAGCAACTCGGCAAATTACGCGCCTGGATCGATGCAGGCGCGCCGTGGCCCGATGGCGTGACGCTTTCAGCAAAGAAAGCGGTCGTGGTTGAAGCGCACGAGAAAGTGCCGCCGTCA
>CBHXZU010000624.1:0-4241 GCA_966125105.1 uncultured Prosthecobacter sp. | reverse complement strand
GTGGTGAGCACGGAACCATCCCGCACCACTTGCAGTTCGGAATTGCAGTACTGGCAGCAGACGAGATTGGCATCAGGCGGCACCCGCAAATTGGCGCCGCACTTGATGCAGCACGAATCGATAAAACGCATCCCCATTAGGTTTCGCGGAGTATAACGGCGTGACTGGCAGATCAATGGGATTTGCGCGCGCGGGGCCCAGTATCCGTCGCGATTTTTTTTCAGGTAGATGAGAGGGGTGAACGGAAGGCCAGGGAGCGAAGCTTCATAGATTCGTCCGTCGATAGCGGCTTCGTGAAATCGAGCGCGAGGACACGAGGATCTTGCGTGGAGGCGTTATCGCGATCGACTCCAACAAAGGAGAACTTTCCGCCGCCTTGCATGCAGATGAAAATTCCTGTGATGGTGGGACGCCCAAATGAGCAGCCCGAAAGAATCCCATCTGCCATCTGAATACGGCGCGCTTTTGGCCGCGGTGAAGGAACGGGTGCGCTCGGCGCAGTATTCGGCGCTGAGGGCGGTGAATACCCAACTCGTCGGGCTCTATTGGGATCTTGGCCGGATGATTGTGGAAAGGCAGGCGGGAGGCACGTGGGGAAAAGCAATTGTCCAACAACTGGCTGGAGATTTGCAGAACGAGTTCCCCGGGGTGAGCGGTTTTTCGGCTCAGAACCTCTGGTATATGAGACAGTTCTACTCCGAATACCGGGAGCATGAGAATCTCCAACCACTGGTTGGAGAAATTGCCTGGGCGCACAACATTGCCATCATGAGCAAGTGCAAGCTCCCCCAAGCGCGGGAGTTTTACCTGCGCATGGCTCGAAAGTTCGGCTGGTCGAAGAGCGTCCTCATTCACCAGATCGAAAACCAAAGTTTTGAAAAATCGCTGCTTGGGCAGACGAACTTTGACAAAGCGCTCACGCCGAAGTTGCGAGCCCAGGCGAAGCTGGCGGTGAAGGACGAATACACCTTCGATTTCCTCGAACTCGGCGAGCAACACAGCGAGCGCGAGCTGGAACATGCCTTGATCGCCCGGGTTGAGAATTTCCTGCGCGCCATGGGCGGCATGTTTGCCTTCATGGGGAGTCAATTCCGGCTGGAGGTGGAAGGTGAGGAGTATTTTATCGATCTGCTGCTCTTTCACCGACGCTTGCGCTGCCTTGTGGCAATCGAGCTGAAGATCGGCGCTTTTAAGCCAGAGCACGTCGGCAAAATGCAGTTTTATCTGACCGCACTGGACCGGCAGGTGCGGCAGGAGGACGAGAACCCGTCCATCGGCATCATTCTGTGCAAAGAGAAAAAACGCACCGTGGTCGAATACGCGCTGCACGACGCGCGCAAGCCCATCGGGGTCGCCACGTATGAGATTCGCAAAACCCTGCCGAAAAAGTTGGCCGGACAATTGCCATCGCCGGAGAAGATTGCCGAACTGCTGGAGAATATCGACGGACTGCCAGGCTGAGAAATGAGGAACCGCGGCGGCGCGGCGAGCGCGGCGGGGCTGAAGTCCAAGGCGGGCGTCTGCGCGGTCAGATTGAGCTCACCCCAGGGTCGGTCTTCATCGCGAAGCCCGTTTCATCGTGAACCTGCAGCCCCGCCGCGGTCGCTGCGTTCGCCGCGGTCCATCCATCGTCGCGTTCAGACTCACTCCTTGTCCTGACCGTTTTCCGGACCAGCGTCCGGATGAATCACATTCGTCCCCTCCGGACCGAAGCCGCGGCTGCTTTGCATCTCGAGCATCTCGCTGGTGCACGTGCCATCGGCTTCTGCGACGACAAAGGGCGGCTCTTCTTGCGGCGGCCCGCTGGCTTCCAGCTTCGCGCTGTAGAGTGAGAAGAGCGGCGGGCGATCGCGGCGAGGATGGACGTCGCGGATGCTCACGATCCGGAAGCCGGTGGCCTCGACGAGGGAGATACAGCGCGCCTTTTGCAGGAAGGGGAAGCAGAAGACGAACACGCCATCGGAAGTGAGATGCCGGCGCGCCGCTTCGGCGTAGTCACCCACATGGCCGCGCAGCTCAAACCGGGCGTGCGCTTTTTGCGTATCCGCCGGCACCGTTCCGCGCTCGACCGGAAAATACGGTGGGCTGCCGGTGATCAGCGGGAACTTTTGCGGCAAGTTCAGGTCCCGGAGATCGCCGTGAATCGCGTGCACCCGCGCCGCGAGTTGATTGCACGCGATGTTCTCCCGCAGCAGCGCGTAGCTGACGTCCTGGGCTTCCACGCAGGTCAGCGATGCACTCTGCCCCAAGCCCCAAAGGACAATCAAACCCACCGTCCCGACGCCGGTTCCGAGGTCCAGGCAGCTCTCCGCCGACGGCGCTTTCTGCAGGGCGTACCAAGCGGTGGTCGCGTCGTCGATCCCGTGACGGTGCCCTTTCGCGCGCTGGAAAATGCGCAGCGGGCCAGTCAGGCCGCTGATCAAAACGGGGAAGCCGACTTCGCTTTCGAGAGCCGCTTTGCGCGCCGTGAAGTTATCGTGAAGTGACACTGCGTGGAGCGTCGGATGGAACGCATTCATCGTCGAGCCCACAACGAAGAACGGGTTTCAAACCCGTTGTAAAAAACCGGTGAAGCCCACGCGAATTGTAATGTGAGCTTCGCTCACGTGTTTCGAACAACGGGTTGAAAACCCGTGCCCCTTTAGCGCCTGCGGCGCGCGCAAAGGCCGGCAACGCCGAGCGCCAGCAGGCCCGCGGTCGCCGGCTCCGGCACCGTCTGCGTAGTCACGTTCACATTATCGATGCGGAAGGCCTGCGGCGTGCCGTGGGTGATCACCACCTCGTCGAACGTGAGAAAGGACACCGTATCGTTCGTGCCGCTGCCCAAGGTCACGCCATCAAACGTGGCGTCGACCGTTACACCTGTGGCGTTGCGGGTGATCGAAAAGGTGGCCGTGTGTTTGAGGGTGTCATTGATCGCCGCGGTGTTTGCCGTGGTTGGGCTGACGGTCACGCGATCCACCGAAGGAGTGTCAGACCCCGTTCCGCCCGCACCCACATTGGTCTCCTTCTTGATGTCGAAGCCCGCAGTGCTGCCCGTGCCGATGCTGACTTGATAGCCGAAGTCATTGTCCGATTCGGTGGAGCCGTTCGAAGTCACCGGGGTGCCTGCGGAATTGTAGAATCCGAAGCGGAAACCATCCGCGGTGCTCACCGTCGGGCTGACTTCGAAACGAAGATCGAAAGAGAGGGTGAGTTCGTCCCCGACATTCACGAGCGTGAACGCGCCGAACAACCCGAGCACGGCACGATCGACCTGGTTGACGTTCGTGATCGAAAGCCGCAGGGCATTGCCGCTGCCGATCCCGGCGGTGTCATCGACGATCGCGATCGCCTGGTTCGCGCTGCGACGATACCACGAGAGGCCGCTGTTATCGGTGCCGCCCACCAAGGTGCCATCCGTGAATGGATCCAGGTAAGTCGCGGCGCCCAGCGTTCCTTTCGAGGAAAGCAGGCCCAAGGCGGCTGCGACGAAGACGGATCTCGCGGGACGGATCATGGAGGCGCGTTGAGTAAAGCTGGATGTATGCCCTGTCAACGGGCAGCCACTTCCGTGCACGGCGTTGCGTCTGCAAGGGTCGGGCTGATCTTGGACGCCCGAGGGAAGCGCAGCTGACGTTAGCCGGAAAGCCTAACCCCGGCCGATTGTCTCAATGCGGGGCGTAAGCATCTCCGCGAGGGGCGGGTCTAAAGGCGCGGGATAAGGAACTTCCAGCCGGCATTGAACGGCTCAGCGTGGGTCGCGCGACGCGCGCCCGGCTGAAGCATAACCTGGTGATCCTTGTGATGCGTGAATGCGACGGGACAATCTTCCGTCAGCAATGCATTGAGCTTGCGGATGAGGTCGAGACGTTCAGGGGTGTCATCCATCGCTGACATTTGATCGCATAGCCGGTCGAACTCTGCGCTGCGGTAGCGCGCGGTGTTTACGCCCTTGGGCGGGACGTGGCGGCTGTGGAATATCGAGAAGAAGTTTTCCGGATCAGGGTAGTCCGCGCCCCAGCCAGTGCCGATGCTTACTTGGAACTTCCCGCGATCACGGCGGTCCAGCACTGTCTTGAAGTCGGCACTCTCGATACGCGCGCGGAGGCCAATCGCCTGGAGCGCGTCAGCGATGAAGCCCTTCTCTGCCTCGGCCCATGGGACAGATTGGGTGAGGAATGAGATTTCGAGCGATTTGCCTTCGGCTCCTTTGCCACCGGGGTAACCGGCTTCCTTTAGCAATTGCTTCGCTTTCGCCA
>CBHXZU010000623.1:0-4242 GCA_966125105.1 uncultured Prosthecobacter sp. | reverse complement strand
AGAACGGCAGTTTCCCATACTGCATACGAGGGTTCGATTCCCTTCACCCGCTCTCTTCCTGATAAACAGAGGGCTCGGGGTTCACTCAGGGCTCAAAATCCGTCAAACTCGGACAAGAACTCGGATAACGTCCAACCTTTTCTGCCCGCGTTTGATCGCGTCCGCAACTTTTGAGGAATATGGCATCTGACGCAAACAACCTACCGGACACGAAAGTCGTCTTCTCGAACGAACTCGCCGTCGAATTCCTGCGCGATCAAGGCCTGCTTGGACGCGTCCAACAAAACTCTTGCGGCCCGCGCTACGATGTCTTCCTCCTCTGCTACTACGGACACGGCACGCATTGGATTTTCGCGCTTCACATTGACGCAAACCCCGATGAGGGCGTGAACGGATATTTAGTCAGCGCATTTCCGAAATCTCAATTCGGGAGGAGCTGTCTGGCGGAGGGTGTCTCTCGAGCGAGGGCTGGAGCAGGAGCGGGGTGTCAGATTCAGGAAATCCACATCGAGGGAATTGATAGGAGCGGCCCTAATTGATCCGCGCAATGCTTGCTGGTGGCAGCGGCTCACGCTAAAAGACACTCAATGCTCCTTCCCGATTGCACCCGCGATTACCGCCGCTTGCAGCCGCTCCGGCTGGAGCCGGTGGAGTCCTTCACGGTCGGTGAGGTGAACATCGGGAAATGTTCATTCGAGGTTCTGCGCGATGGTCTCCACGTGGGGCGCGTCGCCTGCGGCTTAAACAATCTCCCCGTCACCGGGCAGACGGTCCGTGTGCGCTATCGCTCAACCAGTCGGCACGGGGTGCTCCTGTGCGCCCGGCTCGCTCGCTAGAATGCCCCTTGCGGCGCTTATACGCCCCGCCAGCGCGTTTTGATTGTTCTGGCCGCCCATTTCCCGGAAAAGGGGCAGCCGCAATGACTGACTACGTTTTCCGCGTCCGTGTGCACTCAGCGGAATCAAGCATTCACCGGAATGATTTCCGCACCGCTTGGGTTGGCATCTTTATTCGGGCGAAAGATGACGACGAGGCGGCGGCGAAGTTTCACGGCATTCTGGAGAGCGAGGAATTGATTCTCGAAGAAATCGGCGAAGCAGGAACGGCCAAGCGGAATCTTGAGGGAATGGAGAATCGGGAGTTGGTATTGCGGAACCTTGCGAAACGAGGCTGGTTCCTCTGGTTCTTCGCAGTTCCCACGGAGGAGAAAGATAAGTTTTCCAGCAACTAAATCCGCCAACCCTGCGTCACGCCCACGAAGGATGGTGCCTGCCGCACTGGCGGGCGCACCTCCTCTTGCTCCCGCTGGATCTCTTCTGGCGTTCCTTGTCCAGCCCTCAGCTTCAACTTGGCCCAATTCGGCGGAGAGAAGCGCACGGCCCCAAGCGCGTAAACAGTGGCATCGAGGATCTCGTTCCTGCCCTCCGGTTTTAGAAAATCGGTGAACTCGACGCCGTTGAGGAATCGGCGTTGCGTCGGCTCCGCTGTCAGTTGGCGAAAGTAGTCCTCGCCGAAGAGCGGCGCTCGATCCGAGGGGAAATGCATCGGCCCTGCTCCCGGTTCCGCCGCCAGCGTCTTCGCGATTTGGCCATACACCCACAGCTTGGCCGTGTTCGTGGCGATGAGCCAAAGGCGCGTCCGTTTCACTCCGGATTTTTGCGGGAGGTTCATCACGGGACGGCCTACGCCCTTGAATCCCTTTACGGCAATCACACGCTGCACTTCTCCGTGGATGACGCGTGCACCGCGACCTTGGCAGAAGTTGTAAACGGCATCCGCTGCAAAGCCGGTGTCGATCGCGCACCGCTCGATGATGAGCTGCCGGCCGTCTCGCGTGACGTATCGCTCCTGCAAGAGCGCGTCCACTTGCTGCCACAGTGCCGGGTGTTCAGGGTCGCCAGTCACGACCTGGTAATCCACGCCCCACGTCTGCTCGTCTTCCCCGAAGCCAACGACGACCATTTCAACGCGTCCGTTGTTGCACTTGTCTCCGCGCTGAACGTCGATGCCAGCGGCCAGCAAAAGGATCTCGTTTGGCAATCGCTCGCCATACACCTCGCGCTTTTTCAGGAGCAATTCACCCGTGGGCCGCTCCGTTTCGTCCTCCTCTTGGAAGCACTCACACAGGAACGTGTTTGCCCATGCTCGCAGTGATTCGGCTCCCCGGCGCGTGGCGCGGAGGAAATCACGGACCATCTGGTAAAGCCGGGTCGGGCATCCGCGCTGCGGCTTGCTCAAGGAATAGATGCCGTTGAGGAAATATCCCCGCCGCCCGTCGAACGGTGCGGTTGCCTGCCATCGGCCTTGCTCGATCATGGCAACGCGCTGGGCGTCGTCGTGCTTGTGACCGCACTTCTCGCATTCAATGCGGGCCGTGGCGGCGTTGCTATCGTCAAAGCGGACCATTCCCCACGTGAGCCGCTGCTCGTGCCTGCACGCGGGATTCTGACACGGGCAGAACCAGTGCCGTTGATCCGTCTCCCCGAAAAGCAGGAGGATCTTGCTGACGCCTGCCGGTTGCTTGTCGCCAAAGGGGCGGGGTTTCTTCCCGGATGGTGATGACGTGTAGAGGCTGAACGCTTGATCGCCAAACGTCTCTTGCCGCTGCTCCGCGAGTCCTACGGGGTCGCCCTCGTTACCGGCTGCGGCTTCGGCCCTGTCCACCTCGTCAATCATCACGTCCCGGATGGGGTCGCTGGCCAAATCGGCGGGATTGTTTGCCGATGCGAGATTGAGTGAACCGCCGGGAAACTCCTTTGCGCTGATGGTGGATGATGAAGAGCGCGTCTTCTGCCGTCCTACGATCTCCGCCAGCGCGGGCGTGTCCCGCAACATCGGCGCGATGCGTTTCTTGCTGATGCGCGCCTGCGTCTTTTCGTTCGGGAGCACGAGGAGCATGGGGCCGGGGTTGAGATGGATCTGCCGCCCGATGAAATTGAGGTGCAACTCGGTTTTCCCCACGGTCTGCGCGGCTCCGACGACGCACACGCTCCGCACGACGGGATTCGTCATCTCGCGCATGATCTCGCGCTGGTAGCAACGAGTCCGCCACCTCCCGCCCGTGGCGTTGGATACTCGCGAAAGCTGCCGGTGATTGTCGGCCCATTCATCCACGCTGATGTTTGGCGGCGGACGGAACGCACGGAAGATTTGCCGGGCGATGTCGTTTACTGCCGCGTCAACGTGATCCGGACTAAGCACGTCGCACCTCCGCCGCCCAATCCATGCCGCCGAGGGCCTCAAGGTCCGTAAGGATGTCGCGCTTGTCCTGGTCCGCGAGTGGTGAGGACATGATGCGTTGACGGATGGGAACGATGATCTTGTCCGCGAGTTTTACGACGCTTGCCGTAGGTATCAGTTCCGCGCTCGCCTGCGCATATTTCAATTCCGCTGCCCGGCGCTGCTGGCGAAGGTTTTCAATCACCTCAGACTCTTTGTCGCCGAAGACGACGCGTGCGATTTGCCGAGTGCTGAAGCGTCCGTCCTCGCCCGCGTTAACACCCGCTGCACGCCGCGCCCGCTCAAGGTTCGTTGTGTCCCATCCAAACTCGCGGGCCGCTTGGCTGATCGTCCATCGGATCGCGTCTGCATTCGGCCTGCCCGGACGCTTTCTTGCGTCGGGTTTCTTAACAACCTTTGCGGGTTTCGGCTTTCGCCGTGCGGACTTTGCCATCGAGAAGTGTCAGCTTTTCCAGAGGAGAATATAATGCCGGGGTTTTTGTGGCATGGGTGTTTCTCAATTCTACAAATTGAAGGCGGCTCGGAATCCGCGCAGACCACGTTCCACGGGAAGGACCCCGTTCCACAGGGGGTTCCGCTGGCAGCATATGAGCGATGAACCTGCTGCCAGCGGTGTTACCCAATGAACTCAAACGGGATCGTCTCGGCGCTCGCCATTCCAAGATCCTGACAAGCCTCGCGCCCTCAGCCATGCCGAGGCTGCTGTGCCAACGACTTTCGCGAGTTGCTCGCCATCACGCGCGCGGCGTTTCGGCTTCGTATCAGTGCGCCTTCGCTTCATGGCTTCCATGCGGTCGGAGCTTTGCCGCTTTGCTTTGATTCGAAGTAGGAGACGACATCCTTCAGCGTTAGCTCCTGCTCCTGCTTCTTCATCGCCCGCGCCGCCAGTGCCAGCGCCTTGGCATAGCTCCCCGGCATACACTCGGGGAAGTATGGCCCGCGTAGCTTGGCGTCCTTCACCGGCTCGTAATTTGGGGTGCTTTTCCCGATGCACTCCTGTGC
>CBHXZU010000622.1:0-4263 GCA_966125105.1 uncultured Prosthecobacter sp. | reverse complement strand
TGGACGTCGATTTCGTGGACATCAATCTATTCAGCGGAAAGAGCTGGGAGATTGGCATTCGGAAGACGGCATGAAACCGAACCCGGTCACTGCACCGAACATCTGCGGGCTTCGCGGTCTGAGCGAGTGGGACGTCCACCCGCCCGCAGTTGTCGGTGAGATGCGTTGGGCAATCACACTTCCGCCTATGAATCGAAAGCTTCATGCCGTCTTCGCCGCAACCGTCGCTTTCACGGCCTTCTCATTCGGCAATGATTTATCGGAACACCCCGAATTCAAGAAGAAGATGCTCAAACAGGTTGGCAGGCGCATCACTGTCGTCGGCACAGTCAATGCCAATGCAAAGTTTGGCGCTTGGATTAGCTTCGATGACTGGGGTGCCTACGTTTACCCCGACAATACGACGCAGAAGAGGCAACCAGCCCAGCAGCTAACGGACGGACATTCCGTCCGCCTGGTGGGGACGCTACATCACCGTGAAGGAAACCCCGGTGAGAATAATTCACTGCCTATCTCCGGCATTGCGGAGCATTTTTACTTTGAGCTCGCTGATATTATCGTGACGGATCTAACTGATAAAAGAGCGGCACCAAAACCCAAATGACCGCAACGCCCAACGAGACTGCTTCAGCCAAACGACCGCGGGCGACGCGGCCGGGCTCGCAAATCCACGCTTGCCGCGCCCGCGGCGGTCGCTGAGCTTCGCCCGTTGGCCCTTGCTTCCGATGCATATTGGCGACGCTCACGATTTCCTAAGCCTTGAGCGACTCGACGTTGCCGATCCCTATTCGGCTTTCCGAGTAGAGGCGAAGGCAGGGAGCGACGGCTACCAGTTCTCGGCCCGACATCACGGGGTAATGGCCGACACGTCAGAAACCACCATTACGAGCCTACTCCAGTTTGAGAATCTTTTGGTTGATCGATTCGAATTGGCGCTTTCGGAAAAAGGATCCGTTCGTGTGAAGCGTGATTCGAGAGGCCATTTGATTGTTCACTACCGCATTACTCGCTCAAGTTGGCCGCGGCGATGGAAGGGGAACTTCACGTTCATGGTGAGTGCGCCAACCAATTTTGCAAAGACCTCCGAGCCTTGTTGAAAGGAAGCAATGGATGAGCATTCCGACTGCCGCTTTCGGCAGGGGAGGCGCTCGACACGCAGTTTTTTTGGAGAGCCTCCGAGGAATCTCTTCGACGGATCTCTCAATGGCTTAACCGCGCTTCAGTCCGCGGTATTATTTGCCGCGGTTCATCCGTCGCGCCCGTTGCGTCGTCGCGGTTCAGTTTGCCCTCCGCCCGGCAGCACAAAAACGTGACAACATTTTCCTTCCGGCGGCGTGTCGCGTCTCCATCATTCATCCCAGCACGCCGCCACCATGTCGCTGCCCGCCCGCCCCTTGATCTTTGTTGCCTGCGGACTCGCCGGATACTTTTCGGCCCGAGCATTTGTCGTCGATCCTCCCGCAGAAGCAGGTAACCCCGGCGCTGCCAAAGCGAACGCCGAGCACACTGCGCCGCCGGCCAGGCCGCTGGTCGGCGTACCCGAGGAAAGCAGGATGGTGGCAGAGTGGGAGCAGCTCCGGCGCGAACACGGCGGCGAGACGGGCGATCTCCAGACCCTCTACACCGCGATCAAGGAAACCAAGGACCCATATCGCCGCAGAGCCTTCCGCGCGGCACTGATCGCCGATTGGGCCGAGCGCGATCCTGCCGCCGGCCTCTCGTATTTGCTCGAGAAGGACCAGCAGATCGTCGGTCAACTCATGCGGGAATGGATGCGGAAAGATCCCAACGCCGCGATCACCGGAATCCTCGCGGCCGGACCAAAAGCCGCTTCCACCCTGCGCAGTCTACAGAGTGAAATTGCCCGGCAGTCGCCGGAGCGCCTTGCCGAAGTCGCCAATGCCCTGGCAAAGTCCGAGAGCCGCTGGGACACCTCGACTCGGGACGCTTTTGCGATCCTCGCGGAAAAAGACCCCACTGCCGCGCGCGCCGCCGCGGAGTCGGTTGCCGGTCCGCTGCGGTCCCAGGCTCTTGCCGGTGTGGCGAAAGCATGGGCGGAAAAAGATGGGGCGGCCGCGCTCGCCTGGGCCGAGGCCATGGCGCCCGGTGAAGCGCGCGATGCCGCGCTCAAAGGCGCGCTGATGGGTTGGGCCAAAACCGATCCGGTGGCGGCGCTTAACAAGATCGATCTCGTTCCGCCCGGTGGCGACGTGATGGCCTATGCGGACGACGTGGGCGCGCAAGTTTTGCGCGAAGCCGCGAGCAAGAATTGGGACGCGACCGTGCGCTGGCTCGTCGACCATCCCGGGAAGCTCGGCAGCTCCAGCCTGAACGGCCTGCAAGGCACGCTTTCCAAGCGCTTGGTAAAGGACGCCGCGGCCACCTTGCGAGAGATCGATGCCAGCGGTGTTCCCGCGCTCGCGCATGTCTTCGCCAATTCTGTTTTGAACGAAGGCTACCAGGCTCGCGATGCGATCTGGGCCTGGCTGGATGGCCAGCCGTCCACGCCATTCAATCAGTCGATCCGCGGCTCGATCATCAATGCAATCGCGTGGAAAGAACCCGGTGCAGTCCTCGATTTCCTCGAGCGGCTGCCCGACACAAAAGAAAACGCCTCGGTCCTCGAGCGTGGTGCTCAATCGATGCTCAATGGCGGGTCGCAGATGTCTTCGCTGGAGGGCTGGCTCGAGAAATCGCCCGCGAAATTGCGTCCCTACCTGTTGCAGGCAGCATTTAGCTACGGCAGCGAACAATTCGCCACCGATCCGCAGCTCTGGCTCAAGCGCGTGGACGAATTGCCCGAGGATCGCCGACTCAGTGCCATGACGAGCGTGGCTCGCGGTTGGGCTGGTTCCGATCCTGAAGCCGCGCTCGAATGGGCGTCTGCGTTGCCAAAGGCGGATCAGCGCCACCAGGTGATTCTCTCCGCCGTGGGTTCGTGGGCGCAGGCCGATCCGCAGTCGGCAGCCGCTTGGGCCGATTCGCTTCCGGCGGGTGAGTCGCGCGACGGCGCCGCGCAGGCGCTGGTTTACGCGCTGAACGCGCAGCAACCTGAGACGGCGTGGGCCTGGGCCTTGAACATCGGGGACAAGGGCCAGCGCATGAGCGCGATCCAAACCGTCTACCGAACGATGCGCAGCAAGGACGCGGCCGTCGCCGAGCAGATGCTGCAAGGCGCGAGCCTTTCGCCCGACGAGATGAAAGTCCTGCAAAACCTGCCAAGGCAGGCCCCGGTTCGGGCCGGCACGGGCGCCATTCGTGTCTTTTAAGCAGCGCCTATGAATCGAGCTAACCTTCAAACGATTGCAGGCTCCATCGTGGCGCTGGCTGTCGGCGCGATTGCGGGGACCTGGCTGCACCAGCCCGCGACGATCGTGGGACCGAATGCCACCGCGAATGCGTCGCTCACCACGGATGACCCTGCGGCAGGCGGCCGCCCCATCGATGCCAGTTTGACGGAACCCTTGCGCGCGGACACGGGCGCAAAGCGGTGGCTGCGCCTCCTTGCCGCCAGCGAAGAGGCGACTGCCCGCGACATGCGCGGGCTCATTCGCGCTGCAGGCAACGATTCGGCGGCCGTCCGCATGCTGGGTGCGCGGTGGGCGGAACTCGATGCGCCTCACATGTTCCGGACAATGTATGCGGATTTCCTCGTTCCCGAGGACTCGCCGGGAACACTGCCGTCGCGATGGATACTCACGGAAGCGCTCTTCGAGCAATGGACCGCCGGCGATCCGCGCGCCGTCGTGAAGGCGCTCACCGACGTGCCAAACTTTTCCCAGCGGGATCAATTGCGCATGACGGTCGTGAATCAATTGATGAAAGGCGACGTGGAGCAGGGGCTCATCGCGATGAGTGAGTGGAACGTCCGGAATTACCTTCCCGATTTGAAGAAGGTCGCCTCGTGGGCCGAGCAGGATCCGAAACGCGCCGCGGAGCTGGCATCGAAACTCGATGGATACACCGGCCAGGAAGTGTTGAAGCACGTGGGCAAAGCCTGGGCTCAACGCGACCCCGAAGGCGGACTCCGCTTCGCGGCGACGCTCACCGGGCAGGCCCGCGCATCGTTTGTCGGCGACCTCATCGGCCAGTGGGCGCAACGCGACGTGGAACGCGCGGCAAAGTTCGCCGCGAGCCAGCAGGACGTTCCATTTCGCAACGCGCTCGCCACGGGGCTCGTCGCTGCGTGGGGGAAAACGGATCCCGCCGCCGCGCTTGCCTGGAGCAACGAGAACCTTCGCGGCATCGCGCGGGGCGAGGCCA